>JAYTNW010000063.1:0-5942 GCA_043748115.1 Bacteroidota bacterium
AACCAAAATCGGTATTTTTTCGCTCAACTATGCATTGGGCACGCAATTCAATAATCCTATCCAGCTTAGGGCAGCCAAAATACATTTCGGCATTGTTAACTATTTTTAAACGTATAGGTAACCTCTGTGGACTTCCAACATTACAGTTGTTTTTCAGAGTTATATTTTTCTGATAGGTTGTTTTCTAAGTGCATCCCATAACTTTTTTGGTTTTAAGCGGGCGTTTTTCATAACATTAACTTAACATTGAGATAAACTGGTTTTAATGTTGTAATCTTCTATTTGCAGTCATAAAATCATCCTCTACTTAAAATGAAAAAACTACTTATTACCGCATGGTCGCTTATCATGCTACAATTTACAGCAATTAATGCACTTGCACAGGTTAGCGAGCCAGAAATGGGTGACACCACTCAGGCCACTCTTGTGCGTTACGGTCAGGCGCTAGAATTGCTTAACCGTATTAAAGTAAGCGGTTACGTACAGGCTCAATTTCAATATGCTGATTCAGCGGGACAACCATCCTTTAATGGTGGAAATTTTCCTGCAGGTACAGATAAGCGTTTTGCGATACGCAGAGGACGTGTTAAATTCCAGTATGACAGTCAACCTGGAGAAAAAGGATGGAGCACTTCTCAATATGTTTTGCAACTGGATGTAACAGAGAAAGGGCTTGCTATTAAGGATGCGTATTTGAAAATGACCGATCCATGGACAGGTTGGCTTTCTCTTACTGCAGGTATGCAAAACAGACCGGTTGGTTATGAAATTAGTTATTCTTCAAACTTAAGAGAGTCGCCAGAACGAGGGCGCATGTCTCAGATCATTTTTCCTGGTGAACGTGACCTTGGATTTATGTTGACTGTGCAAGCGCCTAAAACATCTAAATGGAATTTTATAAAATTAGATGCAGGAATATTTAATGGCACCGGTGCAAGAGCTCCAGGTCTTGATGCATCTGACTATGATAAGTTTAAGGATGTTATTGGACGTTTGTCCATTTCTAAATCAACCCCTAGTGAAAAAATTAAATATGGCGTTGGTGTATCAGGATATTTTGGTGGTTTTAGGGTAGATAGTGTTACTGTTTACACCTATGGCATTGACTCTGGTAATGTGAAAGGATTTATAAAAGAATCAAAGGCTGTTGACAATTATAACAATGGTGCAGTAGGTAGCCGCGACATGACAAAACGCAATTACATAGGAGTTGATGCACAATTTGCCATTGACTGGTTTCCGGGAATAACAACGTTGCGTGCTGAGTACATTCAAGGTGAGCAACCTGCTTTTTCTTCTTCTTCGTCAAGCCCTGCTGCCATTAGCACTGCTGATGTTTATAGACGTAATTTCAATGGGGCGTATTTTTATTTTCTTCAAAATATTGGACAATCGCCTTTGCAGGCTATTGTAAAATACGATTGGTATGATCCTAACACGGATGTGGAAAAAGATGAGATCGGTAAAAAAGTGACATCAAACGCCAAAGCCACCAATGCAACCGATGTGAAATACAGTACGCTTGGTTTAGGTTTATCCTACCGTTGGGATGCCAATGTAAAAGTAACTGCCTATTACGATGTTGTAACCAATGAAGAATCGGCTAATCTAAAGGGATTTGACAAGGATCTTAAAGATAATGTGTTTACACTTCGTTTACAGGTTAGATTTTAATTATTAATAAAATAAAAATTAAAGAAATTAAAAAAATGAAAAATATACTAATAGCTATATCATTAGTTGCAACAAGCATGTTTGCAACAGCGCAAAATAAAATTACAATTAAAGGAAGTGACACGGTTTTGCCGCTGTCACAGAAAGAAGCAGAAACTTTTATGAAAACCAATAAGTCATCTTCCATTACAGTAGTTGGAGGAGGGTCAGGAGTTGGTCTTTCTGCATTAATTGATGGCACTACAGATATTGCCATGTCATCACGTCCCATTAAAATGGATGAACGTTTAAAACTTCAGGAAGCAGGACGTGCTTATAAAGAAATTAAGGTGGCATTTGATGCGCTAGCTGTAATTGTTAACACAGCAAACAAAACGTCAAAATTAACGCGCGAGCAACTGGAAGCAATTTACACTGGCAAAATCAAAAACTGGAAAGAAGTAGGGGGTGATGATATGCAAATTGTAGTTTACGCCCGCGAAACAAGCTCAGGAACATATGAGTTTTTTAAAGAGCGTGTAATGAATCGTAAAAATTATGCTGTATCATGCCTTAATATGCCTGCAACAGGTGCCATCGTGCAATCTGTTAGCCAAACAAAAGGTGCTATTGGTTATGTGGGAGTAGCTTACTTGGATAAATCAGTAAAAGATATCGCTGTGTCTTATGATAAAGGAAAAACATTTGTAGAAGCATCTGTGGCCAATGCTAAAAACAAAACCTATCCAATAGTTAGACCACTGTATTACTATTATCCAACAGGAAAAGAAAAAATCGTGAAGGGTTTTGTTGATTATGTGCTTTCCGCAGAGGGTCAGCGTGTGGTAGAACAAACCGGTTACATACCTTTGAAATAAATTTACTTTATTAGCATAAAAATAGGAGATTATGAAAATGAGAATTAAATTTTTAACCGTAGCCATGCTTGTGTTTGCAGCATGTGGTAATCCTGACAAAAAAACTGAAAAGGGCAGTGACTCGGCCAACAATAACGATGGCGATAATAAAATTGCAATCACATTGAAAGGAAGTGATACAGTATTGCCTTTATCACAAAAGGAGGCAGAGGCCTACATGAAAAAACATCCCGAAGCATCAATTACTATTGTGGGTGGTGGCTCAGGTGTTGGCATTTCCGCTTTGCTTGATGGTACCACGGATGTGGCCATGTCATCGCGCCCGCTTAAGATGGATGAAAAAATGAAATTGCAGGAAAAGAACGTTGATTTTACAGAAACCATAATTGCTAGTGATGCATTGGCCGTAGTGGTTAATCCTAAAAATAGTGTTGAGAAGTTAACGCATGAACAAATTGCAAACATTTTCACTGGCAAAATCACCAACTGGAATGAAGTAGGAGGGAAGGATATGAAAATTATCTGTTACTCCCGAGAAACAAGTTCAGGCACTTATGAGTTTTTTAAAGAGCATGTAATGGATAAGAAAAATTATGCGACCACGGTATTAAACATGCCGGCAACAGGAGCTATTATCCAATCGGTTAGTCAAACAGAAGGAGCTATTGGTTATGTAGGGTTAGCCTATGAAACCAAAGATGTTAAAGCCCTTTCCGTTTCTTATGATGGTGGAAAAAACTATGTGACGCCATCCATCGAAAATTCTCAAAATGGCACCTACCCTGTTTCTCGTCCGTTGTATTATTACTTCGCAAAAACAGCTGAACCTAAAGTTAAACCTTTCGTTGACTTTATTCTTTCTGACGAAGGGCAGCAGTTGGTACATGATATTGGATACGTACCTTTGAAAAAATAACATCAATTTTTTTATTCCTGTGAACGCGTGAAGTCCAAATTTAAAAAACTTATTTCAAAATTTGTTGAAGGTCTTTTGATGATCAGCAGCACGGTTACCACATTAACCGTGCTGCTGATTGTATTGTATCTTTTCAAAGAGTCGCTCGGATTATTTTCTATGACGCCCATTGAAGATAATTTTTCCTTGCTGGTCAACAAGAATAATCCGGTAAAAGAGCTTACTGCAAAACAAATCAAAAATATTTTTGACCAAGAGATCACCAACTGGAAAGAGGTTGGAGGCAATGACCAGGAAATAGAACTGTTCCGCATCGAAGATATTTCCAGTTACTATTCCGATGAGGAAATTGGAGCTAACTTTGAGCACCTTGCAGAAAAAATTAACGAGCATGTTGCCAAAACGCCAGCCATTGTTGCGTTTATTGCCAATAAATACGAATTAAAAAATGCAAACTCTGCACCAGTTGAAGTAGATAAAATAGAGCTGCTGCAGTTGATGAAAGACAAAGAGTGGTTTCCTACTGCGCAACCGGCTGCTCAGTTTGGTATTTTACCTTTGTTAATTGGTACGTTGCTGGTAAGTTTCGGGGCAATTTTGTTGGCCCTGCCTTTCGGATTGGCCTCAGCCATTTACTTAGCCGAAATTGCTGACATCCGTTTCAGGAACATCGCCAAGCCGCTAATTGAATTGCTGGCCGGCATCCCTTCCGTGGTGTATGGTTTTTTTGGACTAGTGGTTATAGTGCCTTTGGTGCAAAGCACATTTAACCTCCCTGTTGGTGAAACAGCATTGGCAGGAAGCATTGTACTTGGTATCATGGCGTTGCCAACCATCATTACCGTTTCCGAAGATGCTATTAGGAACACACCACGTTCTATGAAAGAAGCAAGTCTGGCATTGGGAGCGAATAAATGGCAAACGATTTTACGTGTTGTTATTCCTTATTCTATATCCGGTATCAGCACAGCTGCCATTTTAGGCATTGGCAGAGCTATTGGCGAAACCATGGCAGTGCTTATGGTAACAGGCAATGCTGCCGTTATACCGCACACCTTTTTACAACCGGTGCGAACCATTCCCGCCACCATTGCTGCCGAATTGGGTGAGGCGCCTTTTGGAGGGCTTCATTTTAAAGCACTGTTCCTGCTAGGAAGCATTTTGTTTGTTATTACCATGCTCATCAACTTTGCGGTGGAATGGATTTCACCTGAAAAAAGAAGGGAACGATAATTATGCAATACGAACAGATAAAAAGATTAAAACAAAATTTCGCATTCTGGGTGTTGCGAATATTTACGTTTAGTGTATTGATCATCCTCTTTGTTATTCTTGGTTTTATCATTAAACGTGGAATTGGTGTTATTAGCTGGGAGTTTTTAACTGAAATGCCTAAAGAAGGAATGACCCAAGGCGGCATTTTCCCTGCGATAATCGGAACTCTCATTTTGGTATTAGGAAGTATGCTTCTTGCATTTCCTATTGGCATCATGTCAGGCATTTACATGAATGAGTATGTTAAAGATGGATGGTTTAAAAGGTTTATGAGTATAATGACCAACAATCTTTCCGGTATCCCTTCCATTGTTTTCGGGTTGTTTGGTATGGAGTTTTTTGTAAACGAATTGGAATGGGGCGACTCTATTCTCGCTGGCTCTTTCACTTTAGGATTGTTGGCATTGCCAGTTGTTATCCGCATTACGGAAGAGTCATTAAAAGCAGTGTCCAACACCTTTCGTGAGGCCAGTATGGCCTTGGGTGCTTCTAAATTACAAACCACTTACAAAGTAGTTTTGCCCATTGCTATGCCAAACATTGTAACGGGACTTATTTTAAGTCTCAGCCGTGTATCTGGCGAAACAGCACCTATCTTATTTACTGTAGCTGCATATTTTCTACCTAAGCTGCCCTCCTCTGCATTTGACCAGGTTATGGCCTTGCCTTATCACCTTTATGTAATTTCCACTAGTGGTACCAATATTGAAGCATCGCGCCCTATGGCCTATGGTACTGCGTTGGTGCTTATCCTCATTGTACTGTTCTTTAATCTAATGGCCAATGCCCTTCGAAAATCGCTTGGCAAAAAAGTAAAAATGAATTAACGATAGAATGCGTTTAAACAAATGGAAACGATGCTGCAATCAAGAGAAGAGCCTAAAAAAAATGTTGCTTTAGGTATCGACCGAAAAACTAACTTTGACCCTCGAACATCTGATTTAAAAATTCAGCCTGACACAGTGATAAAAATAGAAAGCAAGAACTTAGAGTTGTATTACAACGATTTTCATGCGCTCAAGGGCATTACCATGGCCATGAAAACTAACACGGTCACTGCACTTATAGGCCCTTCTGGATGCGGCAAAAGCACCTACCTGCGCTCCTTAAATCGAATGAATGATTTGATTGAAGGGGTTCGCATTACCGGTCATGCATATATTGACAACAAGGATATTTACAACAGCAAAGACCTGCGAATAGACGAACTGCGAAAAAAA
>JAYTNW010000064.1:0-3243 GCA_043748115.1 Bacteroidota bacterium
TTGGTCTTTTACCCATAAAAACCAATAATGGTTATATTCCTTTTGCTGTACCTAAACAATTCATACCATCCATTCTTGAGTAAAATCAATTGTTGGTTTACGCCACTCTTTACTTGCTCATAAGGTAGGCTTACGGCATTGTTATCCCAATAAATGAGTGAGTCGTGGTTAAAAACAAAATAAAAGAAATTGCTTTTGGGCTTTTGAACGGTTTTAGACAAACTATCATCCATCACCGAAAAATTAGTTTGAGTGGACAGCAAGTCGCCTAGCCAGGAAACAAAGTAATTGCTTCGGGCTTCCTCATCGTGAAGTGATTTTTTTGCAAAAACCGTGATGCGAATAAAATCGCTGTCGCGTTCCTTTAAGTATAGCTGCAAAAAAAATGCAGAGATAAATAAAACAACGGAAGCTATTAAAGTGTAAAACTTAAACTTTTTGCCCAAAGTGTTGGTGGTGTAATGAGCTAATACAGCAAATGTATTTAATCATACGTAAAAACAGGAAAAAAGTTATCAGTTACAGTGGAGAGAGGCCTTGCTTCAGATGCGTCTCAGCTTCAGTTTCCCGGAAGGCTTAACCACCATTGGAACAGTTTCAACGGTAACGGAACTGGTGTCGAGACCAAAGGCTTTTGACTCAGGCAAACTAAATGTTTTCATAAAATCGTAAACATTTAGCACAAATTTTTCGTAGGGACTTAAGTCGTTGTCGTAAGACAAGAATTTTTCTATTACCACAAAACGAAAATCACCAATCACATTTTTTTCTTTCAATGAAGCGTAACGACTTATAATATCCACCTCGCCATTTTTAACCAACTCTTCAACCACCTGCCTAAACATTAAGTTAATGCGTGGTTCAACCCTAAAGCCCAATCGAAAATCAATATGGATTACTTTATCGTTTACAAATTCTTCAACTTTGTATTCCATCGTATAGGGTTCATCCAACACATCCACGTGTACAAACCAATAAATATCTGCACGTTTTGGAAATTTTTGAAGTAATGAATACATCACCTTTGTTTCAATTTCATCTCTTCGGTTGGCACTGGTTAAATAAACAAGGTTGGTGGCAAATTTAGGAATGGATTGATCTTCGCTTAAGGTAGTGAGTGTTCTTAAGAAGTCGTCAATTTTGATAAAATCAACATAACGATTTCTGATTTTTCGAGCCTGGTACCATACATACATCGTAAAAAACAAGAACGAAGCAATGATCATGGTAACATAACCTCCGTGCAAAAACTTGCTCATGTTCGCAATTAAAAATGCAATTTCTATGGTCATAAAAACAATAAAAATTAACACAATGAGTGCAACAGGGTAGCGCTTTAAATAGAGATAATAAGAAAGCAAAGTGGTGGTCATTAACATGGCAAGAATAATGGAGAGCCCATAAGCTCCTTCCATGCCAGTTGACTCTTTAAAGTAAAGTACTATACCGATGCATCCTGCACAAAGAATCCAATTAACGGTAGGGATATAAACTTGTCCACGTAAATCGGTAGGGTAAACGATTTTTAATCGTGGGCCAAAATTTAAACGCATGGCTTCATTAACCAATGTAAACGAACCGCTAATTAAGGCTTGGCTGGCTACAATGGCGGCCAGGGTAGCTATTATAATTCCGAAAATTAAAAACCACTCCGGCATAATAGAATAAAAAGGGCTGTCAATTAATTTCTCGCCCTGAAACTGCATAAGCCAAGCAGCCTGCCCGAAATAGTTAAGAAGCAGGCAGGTTTTTACAAAGCCCCAGCTAACGCGAACATTTCTTTTCCCGCAATGGCCAAGGTCACTGTATAATGCTTCGGCACCTGTAGTACATAAAAATACAGCGCTTAACACCCAAAACCCGCCCGGATGCACGGTTAACAGGTGTATAGCATAATAGGGATTGATAGCCTTTAATACCAAAGGCACATGTACCAATTGATTTAATCCGAGAACAGCCAGCATAGAAAACCAAATGAACATGATTGGCCCAAAGGATTTTCCGACAAAGTTGGTTCCAAATTGCTGCAAAAAAAACAAAACAAATATGATGGCTATAACTATAGGAATGGTAGGGATGTCGGGCCTAATAAGCCGCAACCCTTCTATGGCAGATGATACAGAGATGCTTGGCGTTATTAACCCATCTGCAAGTAATGCACTACCGCCAATGATGGCAGGAAAAACAAGCCATTTCACCTTTGTTTTCCTTACCAAGGCATAAAGAGAAAAAATTCCTCCCTCACCTTTGTTGTCTGCACGAAGCGTAAGAATTACGTATTTAACGGTGGTTTGCAACGTGAGCGTCCAAAATATGCAGGATAACCCCCCAATCACGTGGTCAGCATCAATTGGGTTATTCCCAATGACGGCCTTCATTACATAAAGCGGTGAGGTTCCAATGTCACCGTAAATAATTCCTAATGTTACAAGTAGCCCAGCTGCTGTAATTTTATCAAGAGAGTTATGCCGTGACACACATAAAAAATTAGGTTACAAAAGTATATATTTTATTCTATTCAACAAGGAAATAAACGTTATGGTGCGAATGGAATAAAAAAACATAAAGCCGGAATGGGTACCGGCTTTATGTTTTTCTTAATGTAAATTGTGTTTTTAACCTGCAGTGGAGATGTACTTGCTTAAATCAGTAATACTGCTTTCAAAAGTAAACACATCGTTTATGAGGAAATAATTTTGCCTGTCAACGGTTTTACCATAAGCGTACTTCGCCAAGTCAAGTTTGCTCGACTCAAAGGTCATGGTGTTTAACAAGCGGCTTATTTGACGCGATGTGAAATAATTGGAGTTAATGATTTGTTTTGCCAACTGCATACGTGTGCTTTCAAAACTTCTGTGTTCAATGGAGGTAAGCATCTGATCAAATTCATGGTTGTTAACCGGAACATAAGCAGGGATAGGCTGATACGGTGGCTCAGGACAGTAAACTACAGGGTTGTGGCATGGAGGCGCAAGTGGCGTTACCGATTTTATTTTAAAATGATTGCGGGTAACGATGGCGTTTACATTTGATGCTTCCTGAATAAAAACATAACCGGAGAAAACGGTTTTATAACCGCCATGGTAATCGTTACCAGACCAACGTGCAACCTTTATATAGTGATTGCCCGGAGCCAAATCATCAAAAATCAAATGGGTGGCAGGGGCTTCAAATTGCGGCCTGTCAACTGAAATTACAAAATAGGCACCATCAACACTTGAAACATTTAGGCTTGAATTTGCA
>JAYTNW010000065.1:0-1874 GCA_043748115.1 Bacteroidota bacterium
AACCGGCAAAGCGTCTGGTGCCTATGTAAATGGCGCGATGTATGTTTGGGCAAGGCCGAGCCGTTGTTTCATACCATGCGAATAGGTTTTAACCGCATCTTTACCGCGCTTACCTAAACCTACAAACTCAAGCGTTTCTGCCACCAATTTTTTTGAAGGAGTAATACCGGAAAGTTTAGCAAAAAGAGATAAGTTTTTTTCGGCAGACAGGTACCCATAAAAATCAGGCTTCTCGATAATGCAACCTACTTGCGATAAAATAAAATTTCTGTGCTTGGCCAACGATTTTCCAAATATTTGCACCTCGCCTGATGAAGGGTTTATAAGCGATAGCATCATGCGTAGTGTTGTGCTCTTTCCTGATCCATTAGGCCCAAGAAATCCATAGATGTCGCCTTTATTAACGGACATGTTTAGCGCATCTACAGCCAAAAAATTTCCGTAGTACTTACTTACAGCGTTTAACTTAATTAAAGGTGGTGATGTTTGCATTGCTTTCAAAAGTAAATGATTCCCTGCTCTATACTGCCAGCAGAGCTTACGCTGTTGTTAAAATATTTTTTACCAATGATGAAACACATAAGAGCATCTACCTGATGCCAATTGGTGAGGTTGTCTTTTAATTCAAATGGAGCCAGAAATGGCACCAGCGCATTCATGACAGCCGGAATATTTTTTACAGTCTCTTTATAACCTATTGCCGCAAAATTATTGTGCCGTGCAAAAGAAGAAGGGTGCACTTCGTACAAAGCTGCTCCCCATTTTTCTAACCGATGCCTTAGCTGAATGGCTCGCGCAGTTAAACCTCCAATAAACATGGGCGACATGGCCTTTAACTCCCTATCGCATGGCCTAAAAAAATAATCATCCGTGGTTGCAGGATTATTCAATGCGCCAGGAAGTGACAACGGTGCGTCAATAAAAATGTGTGTGCAATTTAAACGGACAAGTTCTGTCATCAGAAAGACGTCAGCATCTTTTTTCTTTTCGCATTGCGAGAATAATATTTGGTTGTTGAGTACATAAACTAAAACTGTTGTACCCGAAATTTTATTCCCGTAATCAACGCCTGCATATCTCATAAATTATCTACCACAAAACTGTAACATTACTTTAACGTTTGCTGATCTTATTTCCTGACACACTTCTTTGCCGATCGCATTTAAAATTTCCACATCCAAAATTTCTTAATGCTGCATGTTTTGTTTTTCTACCATCCATTCGTTTCCTCCACATTTCAAAACTGGAAGCTTTCATTTCCTTTCGCATCAAAACAACAACTTCGCTTTCTCTTAACCCAAACTGATGGTAAATAGCTTCGAAAGGAGTGCGATCCTCCCATGCCATTTCCACAATGCGATTAATGTCTTCCGAAGAAATTTCTGTGGTAGTCGTTTTTATTTTCATGCATTAAGTTCCTGCTAAGTTGATTTTTGTTTTCCGGCACCGTTCACTGCAATATTTTACTTCATGCCAAACCTTTTCCCACTTTTTACGCCAAGTAAAACTCTTGCGGCAAACAACACACATTTTTGAAACCCGATTTTCTTTTTTTATTTGTTTCATGCCTCACAACAATCTTACAGTCGACATTCCGCCATCCACGGCTATAACTTGTCCGGTAATAAATGCTGCATTATCCGACAAAAGGTATGCAGCCATGGACGCTAGTTCTGCAGCGGAACCTATTTTCTTTAACGGGTGGCGGTCTTTACCTGATTGCAGTTTCTGCTCCGTATTTATAAGCGCACTTGAAAGCGGGCTTGCAGTGAGCGAAGGGGCAATACAATTAACCCTCACATGAGGAGCAAGTTCAGCAGCCAACGACTTCGTTAACGCCTCCACCGCACCTTTTGCAGCAGCAATGGATGCAT
>JAYTNW010000066.1:0-2928 GCA_043748115.1 Bacteroidota bacterium
GCCTTTGCCACTGCAGCCATTCGAAAGGCTGTTAATGGCAATAAATTTTTAGCCGCTGTTAAAGAACAAACGGGAATAGAGGTAAAGCTCATTGATGGAGACAGGGAGGCAGAGCTTATTTATTACGGTGTGCGACAGGCTGTGAATTTAGCAAGCGAAAAAGTGCTGGTGATGGACATTGGTGGGGGCAGTGTAGAATTTATTGTGGCTGATGCAGATAGGATTTACTGGAAGCAAAGTTTTGAGCTGGGTGCCGCATTGCTGCTGGAAAAATTCAAGCCATCGGATCCCCTGAATTTCGAAGAGCTGGTAGCCATTGGATCTTACCTGAATGAGCAGTTAGCGCCTTTGTTTAGCGCATTGAAACAATTTCCGGAAGTAAAAATATTGGTGGGTTCATCAGGCTCGTTTGAGACTTTTGCAGAAATGATATCGGAACAGTTTTATGCAGCGCCCTTTAATTATTCTGATAAAACGGAGTTTGCCATAGACATATCCCAATACCTAGTTGTGCATGAGCTTTTGTTGCACAGCACCACGCAACAGCGCAAAGCCATGAAGGGAATTATAGATATGCGTGTGGATATGATCGTGATTGCATCTGTACTATTAAAATTTGTTATTCACAATACGCCTATTGAAAAACTAAAGCTGAGCTCTTACGCATTAAAGGAAGGAATGCTTTATTTTGCCATGAATGAGCAGGATTAATACCGCTTTAACAATGCGACTAAAATAATTGAACCCAAACGTTGGAGTACATTTTATAGCTTTACTATATCATCACCATAACTAAATCATAGATCAATATGTCACGCATCCTCATTATTGACGATGAAAAAAGCATCAGGCATTCGTTAAAGGAAATCTTAGAGTATGAAAATTACAAAGTGGACGAAGCACCCGATGGAATTGAAGGAATAAAGATGGCCGAGAAGGAGAAGTATGACATTATCTTTTGCGACATTAAAATGCCAAAGATGGATGGCTTGGAGGTTCTTGACAATCTGCAAGTAAAAACTCCTGAAACACCGGTGGTCATGATATCAGGCCATGGTAACATTGATACCGCTGTGGAGGCTATTAAAAAAGGAGCCTTCGATTTTATTGCAAAACCGCTTGACCTTAACCGCATACTTATTACCGTGCGCAACGCTCAAGATAGAACGGTGCTGGTAAAAGAAACACGAACGCTTAAAAGAAAAATAACCCGCACCACTGAAATGGTGGGACAAAGCGATGGAATAAAAAAAATACGTGACATGGTTGACCGTGTTGCGCAAACCGATGCAAGGGTAATGATAACCGGAAGCAACGGTACCGGGAAAGAACTTGTGGCGCGGTGGATACATGAAAAAAGCAATCGTAACACAATGCCATTGGTGGAGGTTAACTGCGCTGCCATTCCATCAGAATTGATAGAGAGCGAACTTTTTGGTCATGAAAAAGGAGCTTTTACATCAGCAGTAAAAACACGCATGGGTAAATTTGAACAGGCCAATGGCGGAACTATTTTTTTAGATGAGATTGGTGATATGAGTTTACCAGCACAGGCAAAAGTATTGCGCGCATTGCAGGAAAACAGGATCACAAGAGTAGGAGGGGAGAAAGAGTTTCCGGTGGATGTGCGGGTGATTGCCGCCACAAATAAGGACTTAAAAACAGAAATAGAAAAAAGTAATTTTAGAGAAGATCTTTATCACCGGTTAAGTGTTATCCTTATTCATGTACCAGGTCTTGATGATCGCAAGGACGATATTCCTTTGCTGGTAAATTATTTTTTAAAGGAAATAGCAGAAGATTATAAAACGCCTGTGCGTGAAATACATCCTTCAGCTATTGAAGAACTGCAGAAAAAAAGTTGGACAGGTAACATACGGGAACTGCGTAACGTGGTGGAGCGTTTGGTGATTTTAGGTGCCAAGGTGATTAGCAGAGAGGATGTGGTGAACTTTGTTGCAATGCCACGCTAACCTAAAATGCATGATGGAAGGCTATGCAAAACCTTCCCAGTGTAAAGAGATGAGCTCCTGCATTACTTTTTTATAAATGGCGTAATTTCTCTTGCCTACTTTTTGTTCGTACTCTTTTTCTAATTGCATCACCATGGTTCGGCTTTCCATAACCATCTCCACTCCTTTTTGAGTAAGATAAACCATTGAGCTGCGTCCATCAATAGGATGGGTGTCAAACCTCACTAATTTCATTTTGTAAAGCTCCTGCAAAACCTTGCTCATGGCCTGTTTTGTTACACGTGCTGAGGCTGCAATGTCTTTGTTGGTGCTACCGTGAGGGCCAATATTCATAACGATGGGGAAATACGACATTTTGAATTTAGTAAATCCCTTTTCAATGAGGATCTTCATGGCCCACTCGTCAAAGGCACGCTTATGCATGTTGAGGTATCGCCCAACTGTAGATTTTCGACAGGCAAAAAGTTCCTGGAAAAGCACCTCTTTTTTCATGTGGCAAAAATAATAAAAAAATAATAGTCAAATAAGTTGACTATATAGTCAACTTGGTTTACTTTTGGCGCCAGTTAAATCAACTAAATGGAAAACTCAACGGAAACTCCTAAGAAAAAAGGCCCTTTATTTTTTATTGCCGTAGCTGTAATCGGCTTTGTTGCTATATTGGGAATAAAGCAAGTGTATCACAGCCTTACCCATGAAAGTACCGATAACGCACAAGTGGAAACTTTTACCACACCTGTGGTGAGTAGGGTAGCAGGTTATATAGATAGTATTTACGTATCAGATTTTAGTGCAGTAACTAGCGGTGAGCCCTTGGTTGCAGTGGATGCAAGAGAGTTTGAAATTGCCATTGCGCAGGCAAAGGCCGATCTTTTGGCTGCAAAAGCAGATCAGTTAAGTGGTGAAGCACAGCTTGGCAGCGCACAGGCAGCGGTTAAAGTAGCCATTGCCAATA
>JAYTNW010000067.1:0-16643 GCA_043748115.1 Bacteroidota bacterium
GCATGTGTCCAAGCATCGGCAGTAACTTCTACGGCAGTGTGTGGCGCATTAATTAACACGTTGTCGGTTTTAGAAGCAGTGCCGTTTACAATATCTTCAATTTCCTGCCTGATAGAAATCATGGCATCGCAAAAGCGGTCAAGCTCTTCTTTGGGTTCGCTTTCTGTTGGTTCCACCATTAATGTCCCTGCAACAGGAAATGCAACAGTGGGTGCATGAAAACCATAATCCATTAAGCGTTTTGCAATATCAGTTACTTCAATGCCGGCACTATTTTTAAATGCGCGGCAATCTAAAATCATTTCATGTGCGCAAAAACCATTCTTGCCTTTGTATAAAATGGGATAATGTTTTTCTAATCGCGATTTAATATAGTTGGCGTTAAGTATGGCCATCTCCGTTGCATGCTTCACGCCATCGTAACCCAACATGCGAATGTATCCGTAAGAAATTAAAAGAATGAGTGCGCTGCCCCACGGGGCTGCACTCACTGCATGAACTCCTTTATCGCCACCGGTTTTTATTACAGGATGCGAAGGAAGATAAGGCGTTAGATGTTTTGCAACACCAATAGGCCCCATGCCCGGGCCGCCACCGCCATGCGGAATGGCAAATGTTTTATGCAAATTCAAATGGCAAACGTCAGCGCCAATCAATCCAGGTGATGTTAAACCTACCTGTGCATTCATATTAGCTCCGTCCATGTAAACCTGCCCACCGTTATCGTGAACAATGGCGGTTATTTCTTTAATACCTTCTTCGTAAACTCCATGTGTGGATGGATAGGTCACCATCAAACACGACAGATTTTCTTTATGTTTTTCTGCTTTCTCTTTTAAATCGGCAATGTCAATGTTTCCTTTATCATCACATTTTACCACTACCACTTTTAGCCCAGCCATAACAGCGCTTGCGGGATTGGTGCCGTGTGCAGATTGTGGAATTAACACAATGTCACGATGCGCTTGTCCTTTGTCTTGTTGGTATTTGTGTATTACCATAAGCCCGGCATATTCGCCTTGCGCCCCGCTGTTGGGTTGCAGCGATATTCCTGCAAATCCTGTGATCACACTCAAGTATTTCTCCAATTCACTAATCACCTGAGCATAGCCCTGCACCTGATCTGCCGGAGCAAACGGATGTATGTTGGCAAATTCGGGCCAGCTTAAAGGCTCCATTTCACTGGTGGCATTAAGCTTCATGGTGCATGATCCTAAGGAGATCATACTGTGGTTTAATGCAAGATCTTTGTTTTCTAAATTTTTGATATAACGTAACATCTCTGTTTCGCTATGGTGGGTGTTAAACACCGGGTTGGTGAGGAAGGCTGATTTTCTTACCAATGAAGCAGGCAATGCATTGGCTCCGTTAGACGAGGCCATGTTAATAGACGATAATTTTTTACCTGCGGCTGAAGCAAAAACATTAAGGAGGTCATGCACATCCTTTTCAGAAGTGGTTTCATCTAACGTTACGCAGCAATGGCTTTCTTGGTAACGTAAATTTATCTGGTTGGCTTCAGCCATGTCTTTCACACTTTCCACATCGTCAACAGCAATGTGGAGGGTGTCAAAAAATGTTGCATTAAGTATTTTGTAGCCTAATTTTTTAAGCCCTTCAGCAAGGGAATAGGTGCGTTTATGCACTACAGACGCTATGGTTTTTAATCCATCAGCACCATGATACACGGCATACATTGATGCCATAACGGCCAACAACACCTGCGCTGTGCAAATATTGGAAGTGGCTTTATCTCTTCTGATGTGCTGTTCGCGAGTTTGCAATGCCATGCGCAATGCACGTTTGCCGGCAACATCAACACTTAAACCAATGATGCGCCCCGGAATATCGCGTTTATAAGTTTCGCGGGTAGCAAAAAATGCAGCATGAGGTCCGCCATATCCCATTGGAACACCAAAGCGTTGCGAAGATCCTACCACACAATCGGCACCCCATTCTCCCGGAGGGGTGAGCAAGGTTAAGCTTAAAATGTCAGCAGCAACCACCACCTTTATTTCGTGATGGTGCGCCATGTTTACAATGTTTTTGTAATCGCTAATGTGTCCGTTGGCATCAGGGTATTGCAACAAAGCACCAAAGTAAGTGTTGTCGGGGGCGTACTCCTGTTCATCACCTATCACCAGCTCAATTCCTAACGGTTTGCTTCTTGTTTTTAAAATATCAATGGTTTGCGGAAAAACAGATTGTGAAACAAAAAACTTAACAGCATTTCTTTTTTCAGCGTCTTTACTTCGGGTGTGAAAGAACATGCTCATGGCCTCTGCCGCAGCAGTACCTTCATCAAGTAGCGATGCATTGGCAATTTCCATTCCCGTTAGGTCACAAACCAAGGTTTGATAATTCAACAACGCCTCCATTCTACCTTGCGCTATTTCTGCCTGGTAAGGCGTATAGGCGGTGTACCATCCCGGATTTTCAAAAATGGTGCGTTTAATAACCCCTGGCACAATGGTGCCGTAATAACCTAAGCCTATGTAGTTTTTAAAAACCTGATTTTCTGATGCCAGGTCGCGCAACTCATTAAGATACTCAAACTCACTTTGCGCAGCAGGTAAATCCAGCTCATTGGTGAAACGAATAGAGGCCGGAATGATCTTAAAGATGAGCTCTTCAATAGATCCCACACCTACTGCTTTTAACATGTGTTTTACCTGTTTATCATCAGGACCAATATGCCTGTCGGCAAAGGAATAATGCATGTGAATAAATTTTAGCGCAAAAGTAAACATTTGCTACTTGTTGCCACTACAAAACAGCGATTTAAAAGAATAGTTTACCGCTTTTGGAATACGGTTTTTATAGCGTGGAGATTAATTTTAACGAGCTTGATTCGTATTGAACTAATTTTTTATAGTTTTGAGAAGTAAATTTCATTTATGAGAAACCTGATAGGATTACTGCTTTTATGCGTTGTTTTGTTTTCTGCTACTACGCTGCATGCGCAGGATACCTTAAACATGCTTAACGGCAAAACCAAAACTTTAAAAATGTACAGCACCAAGGATCCTGAATGGATACAGTACATTACCTCGGCTAATAAAAAGAATAAACTAAAAAAAATAGACTCCTATAAAGTATTCTCAATTACAAAAGCTGATGGAACTGAAGAGGTGATTTATAATCCTGACACAGCGGGAGGCGATCCTTCCGTGAATTGGGTAAGGGATTTTATAAAAGGTCAGCAATATGGAATTTTGCACAAGCGCGAACATTTTAACAGAAATGATAACACTTGGCATCGCAAGGTAAACTTTACCGAAGTGGGCGGTGTAGCTGTTGGTGGAGCAGGTAGCTTGCTTAGTTTTTATGGAATTCCCGTGCCTGCACTTTATGCACTGGCCGTTGGTCGCACCAATTCAAAACTACCGCCCGATCCTTCTATTGTACCTGAGTTAAAAAATAGCGAAGGGTTTTTATACGGCTTTCAAAAGCAAAGACGTAACCAGCGCATCAGGCAAGGTTTTGTGAGTAGTATGATTGGTTTTGCCGTAGGCATTGTGGCCTTTACCATTATAGAAAATAATTAACGCCATAAGGCAACAATGAATTGGCTTTAGTTGATGGCTTCAGGAAATTAGTAAAGCTTAAATTTTTGCTGGCTTTTTCTGCCGTTTTTTCTTGCTATCAAACGTTTGTTATTTCTTACCTGCAGCCATCTTTTACTCTTCTTTATTTTGTTTTTTTTTCAACTCTTGCTGCTTACAATATCCGAAAATTTATTTTTTACCCAGGCCTTTCACAGGTTGCTTTTAAAAATAAAAAACAACCTTCCGTTAAAGACGTAGTTTTTTTAGGCGCAGTGGTACTGTGTTTTATTTGCTGGTGGCAGCTTTCCGCTAACCTAAAAATAACCACGGCTGCATTGGCATCTGCCGCCCTTCTTTACATTATGCCTTTTAATAGGGGAGCAGAAAAACTGAAAGGCATTAGAAATATTTTTATCTTAAAAAACATTTGGCTGGCGTTAAGTTGGGCCTCCGTCACTGTCGCCCTTCCCCTTTTAGCAGCAGGAGAGCTTATATGCGATCAGCAAAACATCCTTATTTTTTTAAGCCGTTTTTTATTTGTTTATAGCATTGCACTGGTGTTTGATATTCGTGATACCCATCAAGACACACAAAAAAATGTAATTACTCTTCCTGTTAACATTGGGGTAAAAGCAACAAAAACAGTTGCTATTGTTTGTTCCTTTCTTTTTTGCATGTTAATTTATTGGAGGGCAACGGCATCAAAAACCTTTATTGATTTCTCTCTACCACTTTATTTTTCTGCTGTTTTATTGCTCTTGGTTATTTTAATGGCAAAGCCAGGTCAGCGTTTTTGGTTTTATGAGGTGGTTACCGATGGCTTGCTGTTGATGCAAGCAGTTGCAGTGTTGTGGACATAAATAAGTTTAAACGTTTAATTTTCGGATTGTAATAAAGCGTAACTTAGTGATCCCGAACTAAAACCTGAAATGAAACTTCTATCCACGGCCGATTATCAAAAAATTATTGAGCGCGTTTCTGACGGGTTCATTGCTTTTGACAAAGAGCTGCGATATGTTTTTGTAAATGATTCTGCCTGCGTTTTTCTTCGCAGAAATAAAGAGGAGCTTATAGGAAATCACCTGCTTGATGTTTTTCCCGAATCGCTTCAACTGCCGTTTATTCAAAAATACCATGAAGCTATTCGTACAGGCATCACCATGCAATGGGAAGAGTATCTGCCTCCCTACAAAAGATGGTTTTTTAATGTTATCTATCCTTCAGAAAACGGGCTTTCGGTTTTTTTTAAAGACATTACAGAAAGAAAAAAATATGAGGACGATCTTTTAATTGCCAACGAACGTTTTAAACTTGCTGCACTTGCCACCAATGATGTGGTGTGGGACTGGGATTTGAAAACCAACCATATCTGGTGGAACAACAATTTTAAAGAGCTATTCCTATATAAATCCGAAGAGATTGAATCCACAATTGTGTCGTGGGAAAGGCGGATACACAGTGCCGACCATGACCGTATTGTAGAAGGAATTTACAAGAGCATTGCCAATGGAGATAAAACGTGGAGCGATGAATATCGTTTTTTACGTGGAGACGGAACGTATGCAACACTCTATGATCGGGGGTATATTGTGCGCGATGAAGCCGGCACTCCTGTTCGTATGATAGGGGCCATGATGGATATTTCCGCCCGTAAAAAAGCTGAAACAGATCTTAAAAACTTAAACCAGCAGTTGAGGTTGCTATCATCACGAATTCAAAATGTGGTGGAAGAAGAGCGTAAACGAATTGCTCACGAAATACACGATGAGCTTGGGCAACAACTCACACTTATTAAACTTGAGATTGCCTCCACAAAAAAAGAATTTCCAAACCTGTCGCAAGCAGGCACCAGCAAGGTTGAAAGTGTTTTGTTTTCGGTTAACCATGTAATTAAAAGCCTTCAACGCATTGCCAGCGACCTACGCCCGCAAATGCTGGATGACCTGGGGTTAATAGCTACCTTAGACTGGTACTGCGCCAGTTTTGAAAAACGTACTGGCATAAAGTGCCGCTGCGAAATTGATTTTGATGACAATGATGTTTCACGAGAATCATCCATAGGTATTTTCAGGATATTTCAAGAAACGTTTACCAATATAGCTAGACATTCCGGTGCAACAGAGGTACATGTTAAAGCCAGGGAAGAAAAAGAATGCCTTACGTTAACCATAACAGATAATGGAAATGGATTTAATCCTAAGGAAAAAAAATTTTTAAACTCTTTGGGCCTGTTGGGCATGCGTGAGCGCGCAACAACAATTGGAGCAGAACTTATTATTACCAGTGCTGAAAATAAAGGCACACGCATTAAAGTGGTCGTTCCGCGTAAACACACACTAACACACACATAACATGACAAATGCAGGTTTAAGTTTTCTAATTGCGGACGATCACCCCATTGTTCTCCAGGGAATGATAAAGCTTATTAAAGATGAATATCCGGGAGCACTCATTATTGAGGCATCCAATGGCAATGAGGTTTTAGAAAAGGTAAGAAAGGTTTTTTTTAACCTGCTGATTTTAGACATTTCAATGCCCGGAAAAAATGGAATTGAAATTTTGAAACAACTTAAGGCTGAAGAATATAAAATGCCTGTGCTTTTTTTAAGCATGTATCCTGAAGATCAGTATGCTGTTAGAGCCATTAAAGCGGGAGCCTATGGATATCTTCCTAAATCAAGTGCCCCTGAGGAGTTAACACATGCCATAAGAACCATTTTGTCAGGCAAAAAATTTATTCCTTTTTCGCTAGCAGAAAATTTAGCTACGGCCATCGAAAAAAATTTTTCGGAACAATTGCATGAAACATTGTCTGATCGTGAATTTGATGTGCTTAAACAAATTGCCTCCGGTAAAACAGTTTCTCAGGTGGCTGAAGATTTGTCTTTGAGTGCAGCAACTGTAAGCACCTATCGTGCACGTATCCTCGAAAAAATGAATATGAAAACAAATGCGGAGCTTACCAATTACGCCATTAAAAATGGTCTCGTAGATTTGTAATCAGCACCCTTGGCGTGCAAGGTTGAAAACGCCAATTTTAATCACACTTTTCTAGCTCTTAAAATTGAGCAACCACTCCCCGTGTAGTTAAAACAACTACATGCGCGTAAACATTTTGTGTACACACACTTCATAAGCACAACTATTTTTTAGCCCTTTGCTTCGTTGTTTCTTTGCATCGTGTTTTCATAGTTAGTGTTTTAGGTTAGAGCCCATAACAAACGAAAATTTGTTATAAGCGAAAGCGGAGGTTGGGGATTACGGGGCAGAAGGTTAGTAGCGTTTTGATTACCTGTAATTCCCCGACCAGGGTTATTAAAAAAAAGAGATGATAAAAAAATCCGAATATGTTTTTGAAAATGTGCTAATTGTTGACGATACAGAAATGGATGTACATTTCACCGTTAACATCATTAAGCGCAGCAGCATAGTCAAAAATATTATCATTAAACAATCGGTATTGGAAGGTTTGGATTATCTTCAAAATTGTAAGTATAACCGTGACCCTATTCCCGAATTGATTTTTTTAGATATGAACATGCCTCATCTTGATGGATTTGATTTTTTAGAAGCCTTCCAGCAATTGGACACGCGTATCAAACGCTACAGCAAGGTTGTCATGCTCTCTGCCACCACAGATCCTAATGATATTGAGAAAGCGGTCAGCAATCCTACCATAAGCCATTTTATCCGTAAGCCGCTAAGCATGGAGGCACTCATTAGGCTTACACAACTTAACTGATCGTTTTTAAAAACCCCGCTTGCGAAGGCAGATAACGGGTAAACGCTTTTATTTGCATATCTATTTTATTTATGCAATTCCAAAACACGTTATCCTTTGCGCAGCAACTGGACGCCACTGATCCTTTAGCCGCCTTCCGGCAGAAATTTATTTTTCCTAAACACGAAGGAAAAAACAGTATTTATTTTTGCGGAAATTCGCTGGGCTTGCAGCCGGCAAATACACGCGCTTTTGTGGAACAGGAGCTTACAGACTGGGGCAATTACGGTGTGGAGGGACACTTTATGGCAAAAAATCCATGGTTTCCTTATCATGAATTCCTACGGGAAAATATGGCGGCTGTTGTTGGAGCACTTCCATCAGAAACAGTAGTAATGAATTCGCTCACGGCCAATTTGCATTTTTTAATGGTTTCTTTTTATCGCCCCACAAAAACACGCTTTAAAATTATTTGCGAAGCAGCAGCTTTTCCTTCTGATCAATATGCGTTGCAATCACAGGTAAGGTTTCATGGTTTTAATCCGGATGATGCAATTATTGAACTTACCCCTCGACCAGGAGAACACGTGATACGGAAAGAAGATGTACTGGAGGTGATCGAAAAAAACGGAACGTCTCTTGCCCTGATTATGATTGGAGGAGTGAATTACTACACCGGCCAATTGTTCGATATAAAAACTATTACCGAAAAAGGGCATCAGTGTGGAGCCGTTGTAGGGTTTGACCTTGCACATGCTGCCGGAAATATTGAATTAAAGTTACATGATTGGAATGTTGATTTTGCGGCTTGGTGTTCCTATAAATATTTAAATGCCGGGCCGGGAGGCGTTGGAGGAGCTTTTATTCATGAGAAACATTGCAACAATACGGAGCTCATTCGTTTTGCAGGCTGGTGGGGAAACGATCCGGCTACACGCTTTACCATGCCTCATGATTTTGTGCCAGTAAAAAGTGCCGATGCCTGGCAACTAAGTAATGCCCCTGTGCTTTCAATGGCTGCATTGCGCGCATCAATTGAATTGTTTAAGGAAGCTACCATTTCAAAACTGGTGGTGAAACGTAAAATCATGAATGCCTACCTGCGCTTTATCATTGATGAAATAACAAAGTCAACTGGATCAACAAGTAACATCATTATCATCACTCCCTCAGCGGACGATGAATGCGGTGCCCAAATATCAATGCTGTGCAAAAAGAATGGGAAGAACATTCATAAATATTTAACCGATAACGGTGTTATTGCCGATTGGCGCGAACCCGAAGTTCTTCGCATGGCTCCCGCGCCTCTCTATAATTCGTTTGAAGATATTTACAGCTTCGGACAGTTTTTTGAGCAAGCCATCAGGAAACATGCTTAATAGTTTAATTAAAAAGTAAAAACCGTTTCTCTCCAAACATCTCTATGAAACCAAAAAACATTTCCATCTTAGGTGCAGGCCTTGTAGGTTCACTGTTGGCAATTTATTTGCGCAGGCGTGGCTATACTGTTACTTTGTTTGAGCGAAGGGGAGATATGCGAAAAACAAAGATGGCTGCGGGGCGCTCCATTAACCTTGCGTTGAGCGACCGGGGATGGAAAGCGCTAAGCGGAGTAGGCATTGACGAAGCTATTAGAAACATTGGCATTCCCATGTACTCCCGAATGATGCACAGCACCGATGGTAAGTTAACTTCACAGCCATATGGTAAGGACGGACAGGCTATTTACGCAGTATCGCGCGGAATTTTAAACTGCACCCTCATGGATCTTGCCGAACACGAAGGGGCTAAAATAGTTTTTGAAGAAAGATGTACTGGAGTTGATCTTCCTAACAATTCTTTTCACTTGGAAAACATTGTTACAGGAGCGCAGCAAACCGTAAAAGCAGAAATGATTTTTGGTGCTGACGGGGCTTACTCGGCTGCACGTTTGCAACTGCAGTTTACTGACCGTTACAATTATTTACAGGATTATCTTCCATTCGGATACAAAGAGTTGGTTTTTGAAGCAGGGGCTGATGGACAGCACATGCTGGAGAAAAATTCATTACACATTTGGCCACGTGGAGGTTACATGTTAATTGCGCTTCCAAATCTTGATGGCAGTTTTACCGCTACTTTGTTTTTTCCGGATAAGGGAGCGTTGTCTTTCGAATCTTTAGACACTAAGGAAAAGGCGGTTAATTTCTTTAAAGAGGTTTTTCCTGATACCTTATCGCTGATGCCAAACTTGGCAGAAGATTTTTTTAATCACCCCACTGGATCACTGGTAACAGTTAAATGCAGCCCTTGGAGTTTTGACAATAAACTAGTGTTGATTGGGGATGCGGCTCATGCCATTGTTCCTTTTTATGGACAAGGCATGAATTGTGGTTTTGAGGATTGCACCGTACTCAAGCAATTGCTGGATCAGTACCAAGACGATTGGAGTAAAGCCATTCCGCATTACGAGCAAATGCGCAAACCTGCGGCAGATGCAATTGGTGAATTGGCAGTCAATAATTTTATTGAAATGCGAGACCTTGTAGGACACCCAGATTTTTTACTCCGCAAAAAAATTGAAGGACAATTTTATTCCAAACATCCCGATAAATGGATTCCACTTTATACCATGGTTACATTTTCTCACTTGCCCTATAATGAAGCGTTGTTGCGTGGAAAAAAACAAGACGCCATCATGGAAGAAATTATGAAAATACCAGGGATAGAAAATTTATGGAATAGCGATGAAGTGGAAAAGAACATCTTGCGCTTACTTTAAATTCATTGGTTAATACTTGCCACCGCTGTTGCCTTTTCATTAGCAAGGAACATTTGTACCTGAGTGATGCTGTTTAACAAGAACAGATTACTGTAACGCCCTAATTCTTTAAAGTCAATTGATAAAATGGAGTGTTTTATTGGGATAACCTGATTACTTGATATGCCTGATATGTTGTTGTATTTTCCGATAGTTACTTTCAACTCCTCCATCAATTGCCGGCCCTTGCCATTTTCATGAAAATCGCTACCTGCATTTCTTTCCACAATCAAAATATTTAACGAATCAAAACCTAATGGAAGTTCAGGTTGACCTATGTCACTTTGAAGGATAAGCGCCTTAATTTGTTTACAGGTTTGATTTATTTCACTTGCTAATGTAGTTCTTTCAAGATTTTGATTTAATGAACGCGATGGAACCTGCTTCATTCTTTGTAACAGGGATTCATTGTCAACATAACTGTACATTTTTATTTCAGGACTTACAGGCCTTAAGTTTATCATGGCAAAATGCAAACCGGTTGCAACCAAAATAATAACTGAAGCAATAATGGTGTTAATTCGTTTTTCTGGATTACTTAAACCATTTAAAGAATAGGCAGGAATAAAAATAAAGATGGAAAATCCAATGGTGAAAAGCCACAAAGCAGGAGAGCCCGGCCAATGCATAATGGTAAACAAAACAGACATGCAATAACTCACTCCAAGCAAAGACCCTAACATAATTATTGTTCTTTCACTACCAGTTGTAGCTTCCTTACCTTTAAAAATACCGATTAAAGGCAAAAACAAAAAACTAAAAAATGCTATAGCCAACACAAGCAGAATAGAGGCACCCGGCCAATGCATAATTTTAAATAAAGAGCCAATTAAAAAAGAGGAGGCGGAAAATATTCCGCTAACAATCATTATTTTTTTCATTGTATAATAGTTTTTAAATTTTATCAATAGTTCAGCTTCTTCTTCAATCTCTTTTAAATGGTTGGTGTAAAAGGAGGTTATTGTTACTTGATAATAATTTTTAAAATCGCCACCTTCGCTCAACCCTTGTTCAATCATGCAACACACATGATCAAGTAAATCCTGTTGTAAGGCTTCGTTTGTAACACCCTTTTTTTTAATATCATTAAGGATGTACTCTAACTCACTTTCACTAAGGTGATACATTATGCAGGTTTAATATTGAGAAGAAATTTCATAGTATTCATAAAATCAGCCAATTCACTCACCCTTTCTTTTGTTTTGGCTTTTCCTGACGGACTTAATTTGTAATGCTTACGTATTCGTTTTCCGATGTATTCAATTTCTATGGTTACCAATCCTTCATGCTCCAACGCGTGAAGTGTAGGATATAACGCCCCTTCTGTTATTTGTATTTTATCGGTGGTCAATTCTTTTACCTTTTGCGTTATTTCATAACCATACATCTTTTTATTGTCTGCCAATAATTTTAAAACTATGGTCTTTAAAGTCCCTTTAATAAGTTCGGAAGAGTAAATCATATTAGTTGCAATAATTAATAAACACAAAAATACATAAGATTATTATGCATTCAACTATTATGCATTGCAATATTGTGTAATCAATTGCTTTTCAAGGGAATATTTTTTGGACTACAGGCTGCCTTAAAGGAGATGTACCTAAACATTTATTAGGTATCATTGTCAAGAAAAAACAGAACATGGAATACAGGCAAGTAGGAAAATCAGGATTGCAGATAAGTGCTTTATCGCTTGGAAGCTGGCTTACATTTGGCAAGCAAATTGAAAACAACACAGCCGATAAATTGATGGGCATGGCTTATAATGCAGGGGTTAACTTTTTTGATAATGCAGAAACTTACGCCAATGGCGAGAGTGAAATTGTAATGGGCAAAATATTAAAGAAGAAAAAATGGGAACGCAGTTCATACCTTGTGAGTAGTAAAGTTTTTTTTGGATATAAAGGTGGTAATGCGAAACCCAATCAACGTGGACTCTCTCGCAAACACATTATTGAAGGATGTAATGATGCGATGAAACGTTTGCAGGTGGATTACATTGATCTTTTCTTTTGTCACCGACCCGACAGAAATACCCCAATTGAAGAAACTGTGTGGGCAATGAATGACTTGCTAAGGCACGGGAAGATACTATACTGGGGAACTTCGGAGTGGACTGGAGTAGAAATTATGGACGCATTTCTTTGTGCGCAAAAAAATAATCTTATCCCCCCAGTGATGGAGCAGCCGCAGTACAATATGTTTGTCAGAGAAAAAATGGAAAAGGATTATGTTCATATTTTTAAACATCATTCGTATGGTACCACCGTGTGGAGTCCGTTGGCTTCAGGAGCATTAACAGGAAAGTACAACCAAAAAAGTCAACCTAAAAACACCCGAATAAAAATGGAAGGTATGGATTGGCTTAAAAAAAGGGTGATGCATAAAGAGCAACTTGAGAAAGTGGAAAAACTTCAAAAGTTAGCGCGGGAGCTAGAAATTTCTTTGCCCAAGCTTGCCATTGCATGGGTACTGAAAAATAAAAATGTATCCACTGCCATTTTAGGGGCTTCAAAACCGGAACAACTAAAAGAAACACTGACAGCAATAGATATACTTCCACTATTGACTGAAAAAATAATGGAGAAGGTGGAATTAATATTGGAGAACAAACCGTTGATTACGGAATTCTAATTTAATATCCTGCCAGGGTATTGGGATAACGCACTTGGTGGATATTACGAACTTCATTTAATAAAAGCGCACGGAGTTCCTGTGCGTTTTCTTTTTTAAGTGCTGATATAAAAATACAAGGGCTGTTTTCTTTGGCCATCCACGAATTTTTTAGATCATCAAGTGAAAAATTATCTTTGGTAACAGGGCTGAGATCATCTTCATCTTTTTTTACAAATGAGTAAGCATCAATTTTGTTGAACACGAGCAACGTGGGTTTTTCAGCGGCACCTAATTCAACCAGCATTTGGTTTACGACATGAATATGCTCTTCAAAATTTTTATGAGAGATGTCCACTACATGAACCAACACATCGGCCTCACGCACTTCATCCAATGTTGATTTGAATGACTCTACCAGGTTATGAGGAAGTTTCCTTATAAAACCCACCGTGTCACTCAATAAAAAAGGAATGTTTTCCAGCACCACTTTGCGAACCGTTGTATCAAGTGTAGCAAACAATTTATTCTCGGCAAAAACATCACTTTTACTCAACATATTCATAATGGTAGATTTGCCAACATTGGTGTAGCCTACCAATGCCACGCGCACTACATTACCTCTTGACTTACGTTGATTAAGGTTTTGCTTGTCTATCTCTTTTAACTTAAGCTTTAGTTTAGATAATTTGTCACGCACAACACGTCTATCCGTTTCAATTTCTGTTTCACCCGGTCCCCGTGCTCCAATGCCACCGGCTTGTTTTTCAAGATGCGTCCACATGCGAGTTAATCGCGGCATGAGATATTGGTACTGCGCCAATTCGACCTGCACCTGCGCCTGAGCTGTGCGCGCTCGCTTGGCAAAAATGTCGAGAATAAGGTGTGTTCGGTCAAGAACTTTAATAGCCAACACTTTTTCAATATTTCGTAATTGTGATGGAGAAAGCTCATCGTCAAAAACAGCCAATGAAATGTCATTCGCTTTTATATAAGTAACGATTTCTTGCAATTTTCCGGTACCCACAAAGGTTTTTGAATCAGGATGATCTAATTTTTGAAGAAAAGATTTACGGGTAACCGCACCGGCTGTTTCAACTAAAAACGCCAGTTCCTCTATATATTCCTGCTCCTGCTCTGCCGATTGCGTTTTGGAAATAACTCCCACAAGTATGGCCTGCTCGGGTTTAATGGCATGGCTAAAGTTTTTTTGAATCATCAATTAATTTTGATCAGCAGCGTAAATTAGTTCAATTATAAAGTTGTTTTCTTACTTAGGCATGGCCTCTACATATTGCACAACTGCCTCCACCTGCTCAGCCGTTAGCTGATCTTTAAAAGACATCATGGCGTTTTTTCCATTCAACACCAGTTCCACCTTTTGAGCATGTGTAAGGGTTGACAGTGTAAGGTCCTTGGCGCCACTTAAACCCAATTTACCATCGTTTCCATGACAAAGCATGCATTTTTCTTCGTACACACTTTTGCCAATATCAGCAGCAGCTATGTTAGAGGTGTTTACTTTTTCTTTTTCGTTTGACATGAATGGAGATTTGGTTTCTGATATTCCATAAGCATAAATGAGGAACATAAGAGAAATAAGCGCTAAACCTTGATTTTTTTTCTTAAAACCAATTACTGCCAGCGGAATGGAACACGCTACAACAAATATTTTCATCCACAACCAAGCACCAGTGTTTGCTGAATTTACCGCAAGGTAAATACCCGTAAGTAAAAATAAAGTGCTGATGATCATTTCCGCAATCTGGGTCTTTTTAGTGAAGGTATCCAAAGCATCATGCTTGTTTAAAACGAGCATAGCAGTTTTGATTAGATAGAGCAACAAAAAAAGAGATACCACCAATTTGTGGGTGTGCAACATGCCTGTGTACATAGTTTTTTATTTACACGGCAAAGGTAGGAAAGAATAATAAAGACTTTACTTGATCATTACACCCACCTTATCTAAAATAGGCACACGGGTAAAAAACTGTTCGTTAATGACGCCAGGTAAAAAAAGATATTTCTTATCATACATAGTATTGTTAAGGTAAAAACTTACCCAATACTCGTTGTTTAAATTAATTACGTTTTCAATAATAGGCTCTATTTTGGCAAAACCATGAGGCGGAACAATATCCAAAAAGTGGCGCAAAGTGCTGGTTTTAACCTCTTCGCCACCGTGTGTTCCATACCCTTTACTGGTTACCAAAACGCCTTCTAGCATTTCGTTTTTTAGGTTAATGAGATACACATTCCAGTTATCTTCTCCCTCTTCATTTTTTTCTTTTATAACGGCCAAGGCCACATCTTCAACCTTAAGCTCAGGAATATCTTTAAGCATAAATATTAAACTGTTTTAACGGCTATTTGTTTCGTTTTATTGGGGCAATGTGTACATTTTCATAATTTCATCAACATAAACAGGATAGTCGTCCGGTCGCCCATTTGGGAGGCTGCTTCGTTGATGACCCAATCGAACAATAATTATTTTTTTATCAGGTATCACAATAACGTATTGGCCTAAAATACCACGCATGTAAAAAATTTTGCTGCTGTGCCAATTCGTTATCCACCATTGATAGCCATACACTTGGTTAGGCAAATTGTCCTGCTTGTCAATCAGCGCAGATGGAGTGATGCTCTGTTGCACGTAAGCAGAGTCAATAACCTGAACTCCGTTCCACATTCCGTTGTTCAGGTATAATTTACCTAACCGGGCAAAGTCACGTGCATTGCTATAAAAGCAGCAGTATGCTTTTTCTAGTCCGCCCATTTTGTCAAGGCTCCATTGTGCAGCATGCTCTGCCTGCACAGGTTTCCATATTTTTTCTGATGCATAGGCAGAAAGGGTTTTGCCCGTTGCTTTGCCAATGATGATGCTAAGTAATTCAGTATCGCAACTTTTATAGTCCCAATATTTACCTGGGCCTTCAGCAACCTTTAGTGAGGTTACTTGTTTGTATAACTCCGTGCCGTAATATGCCTCTGTTACCTGCGAAGTTAGTGATGCATATCCCTCATTCCAATCCAGTCCAGAGCTCATCATCAACAAATGCCTTACGGTTATTTTACTTTTTTCACCCTCTTTAAATTCAGGAATAAAATCTCCAACAGGCTGATCAATACTTTTTATTTTTCCTTCTTCTATTGCTTTACCTACCAGCATCCCAACAATTGTTTTGGCCATGGAAAAGGAATTAGACAAGGAAGATTCACCGTAGCCGTCCCAGTACTTTTCAAAAACAATACTATCCTCTTTTACTACCACGAAAGAAACGGTTTTAAAATCCGTGAGAAGTTTTTCCAAGCGAGGTGTTAGTGGGCGGTCATTGTAACTTTTTGAAATATTCCAGCGCTGTGGTTCAGGGGCGGCTACCTCACGTGTGGCGAAAAGAGAAAGGTCGTCAATGTTTACATAATTATATACAAGGGCTTTATAATAATACAACTTACCGGTGGCCAATAAAACACCAGTGACCAAAACAAATAAAATAATAAAGTATTTAAGAAAATTTTTTATCATGCTTAATGATTAGCTATTCAACAAATAAAACAAATTATGATGATAAAGCAGGAGCTAATTTTAGTTCTTTATCAACCAAGAGAACATTAAAAATAAGCTCAAAATTTTCTTTGATGAGTTTTTCCACCTCCGCCATATTCACTTCTCTGCCCAGTTCTTTTTGCATGGAGGTAACGGCTTTATCATCAATGCCACAGGGTACAATATGTGAAAAATAGTCAAGATTTGTATTTACATTTAATGCCCATCCATGCATGGTTACCCATCGGCTGCATCTTACTCCGAAAGCGCAAATTTTTCTGGCTTGGGCTGTGCCGGCATCAATCCAAACTCCTGTCAGCTTATCTATTCGTTCTCCTTTAATTCCAAAATGAGCTATGGTGAGAATGATCACTTCTTCCAGATTGCGCAGGTAAAGGTGAATGTCGTTATAAA
>JAYTNW010000068.1:0-6898 GCA_043748115.1 Bacteroidota bacterium
TGCAAATCCAGGAGTGTTAACACAAACAAGTATTTTGCCAAGTGCCTATGTAATTTACAAATTAAAAAACGATGATGACAATCCTGTAAACGTACGGGTTAATTACAGCCGCACTGTTGCGCGCCCCAGCCTACGCGAATTATCAGAAACACCGACTTATGATTTTGATTTTCGTGCGTTTGTTTATGGCAATGCCGATCTTAAACCTGTGCAAGTTGATAATTATGATTTCCGAATAGAGTCTTATTTTAAAACAGGAGACAACATATCAGTAAGTTTATTTTATAAAGAATTTAAAAATCACATAGAGCTGGAGTACAGCAATTATTACACGTGGCAAAATGTTGCTAAATCAACTGTACGAGGACTTGAAATTGAAGGGAGAAAGGTGCTGGTAAAAAATCTGGATATTGCAGCTAATGTTACGTTTGTGAATTCAGAAACTCAATACATCCGCATGCGTCATGAAATTTCGGGTGGTGAAGAATTGGACACCCCTGTGGATACCATTAAGCGATCTATGTTCGGACAAGCACCTTTTGCGCTCAATGGAATTTTAACTTATAAATCGGATTCATTAGGATTAACACTGACAGCTTCGTACAACATACAGGGTGCACGTTTGGTAATAACTTCCAACAACAGTGCAATACCTGATGTGTATGAAATGCCGCGTCACCAGATTGATTTTAAAGTAGCAAAAACATTGGGTAAACATTTCGGATTAAGTTTTACTGTTAAAGATATTTTAAACACTGCTGTAAGACGTGCCTATAAGTACGGGCCTCCTGATGGTTATAACAAGGTGGACTATGATAAATACACCTATGGTACTAATTATATTTTTTCACTTTCCTATAAAATATAACGCATGAAAAAAAATACGCTCCACTTACTCTTCGTTTTGTATTTTATCCTTACAGGTTATTCATCGCAAGCGCAATTAGAAAAGGTTTTTGTTGAAACATATTATATTTCTGACAGTTATGATGCCAGTGATACTATTGGTGGGCATCTAGAAGTGGGTTCTGTAACTTATAGGGTTTATGTTGACCTTGTGAAAGGAAGTAAGGTTCAGAAAATTTATGGTGATGCCAACCATGCATTGAAATTCTCAAGCTCAGGAATTTTCTTTAACAATATAGCTGATGGACAATCTTTCGCTAAAGAGATTTCTAAAAACAGGCTCGGTGAGAATACAGTTGCATTGGATAGCTGGCTAACTCTTGGGCAAACTACCAAAGCCATTTCAAAAATATTTGGTGTGCCTAAGACACAAGATGATGACGGATCATTTGTGGGTGGTGTGAACAATGATGGGGGTAGTACCAATTACGGGTTGCTTACCAACTCAGATCCGCAGGCTGGCATTCCTGTAACTTACAGCGATGGCAATGATACGATGACGGTGGTTCCGCAAAATTGGTTTGATTATGGAATTGTTGATGGCCTTACAGATGAGGACTCTACCATCTTTGGTTCTATAAAACAGGATTCTGTATTTGTTTCTTATAACTGCGGCTTGCAAAATTCAGGTGTGAGTGGAGTAGTGGCCGATAGTAATCATGTATTGGTTGCCCAATTAACGGTAAAAGGTGATTTGCGTTTCGCGCTCAATTTGGAAGTGATGGATACTTTAGGAAACGTTTTAAAATATGTTGCAAGCGACAGTGTGTTGTTGTCGAATGAAATTTTCAACAGATATCTTACTTATCCTTTTGAAGAAAAGTGCGGTTGCCCTGATGCAAATTATCTTGAATTTTCTGCAGACCGCGATTGCGACATTATGGATTCGTGCATGCATTTAATCGTTTTTGGCTGCATGGATCCACTATCATGTAATTACGATGCATCAGCTAATGTAAATGTTCCATCGTTGTGTTGCTATCCCGGCAGATGTAATGACAGAGATATTGCACTCGTGTGTCCGCAATTAATAACGGAACGAAAAGAAAGCTCATCGTTCATTGTCTTCCCTAATCCTGCAACATCTTTTTTAAATGTACAATCTAAAAACAATACTTCTGTTGTGCGTTATGTGATCTATAATTCAACTGGCCAAATAGTTTCTGATCAACTTGTGGAAAATCAAGACAGTTCTTTTCCTATTACTATTTCAGCACTGAAGAAAGGAATATACATGTTAAGGTTATTTAATGAAAATGAGAGTAATGGACACTTGTTTGTAAAGGAATAATGAGAAAAGAAGTAAATTTATATTGCCGTAAAGGTGTAACGATAAATGCTGCAATGCTTTGTTTGTTGTTAGCGTGTTTAACGGTGTCATGCGATAAGAAAGAAGATGCTGTGCCGATAATTACTGAAACAGGCACTATGATTGATATAGACAGCAATGTGTATAAAACAGTTAAAATAGGTAATTTATGGTGGATGGCAGAAAACTTGAAAGTAAGCCGTTACCGCAATGGAGTTTTTGTCACTGAGTTAAAAGATTCAGCAGAGTGGGTTTCGCAAAACAATGGCGGCCGTTGTAAATATGATGATTCTAACTTAGAAGCTCCTGGATTTTTGTATAACTGGTATGCCATTGCTAATGAAAATATTTTAGCACCTGAAGGATGGCACATACCTACCGATGAGGAATGGAAAGAGTTAGAGAAAACACTTGGAATGACACAGGAGGAAGCCGATAAACTTACATGGAGAGGAACAGATCAGGGAGACAAATTAAAATCAAATGATCAGAGTGACTGGACTGCGTTTGGAAATGTGTTTTCAACGAATTTAAGCGGCTTTACTGCATTGGGAGGAAGTTGCAGGGTGTTTAATGGCTATTGGGGCGATCCCGGTTTAAAAGCAACGGGTTTTTGGTGGACAGCCTCTGTTAATGGCGATAATGCATGGTACAGGTATCTTGATTATAAAAATTCAAATATATTTCGTTCACACGTTGACAAGCATTATGGTTTCAGCATTCGTTGTGTAAAGGATTAAGTTGTTTTTTAAAATAGTGGTTTATTTATCGTAGAGGATGGTACACCGCACGGGCGAGCATGAAAATGTTCGCCTTTTTTTATTATCGATTTTAATGGTTGGAGTTTTTATCTCATTGAATATTTCGAGAATATTTTTTTGCAAGAAATCTTCTTTTGATTTTTACAAAAGACATCTTTAATCCAATGTTAATTTACCGGTAAGCATTTCGCGACTCCTTAAAAATCGCTTTTCACGAGTGAAATATTCAGCTGTATTAACACCATGTTTCCAGTTTCAATGCCAATGTTAACATGAAAGCTAAGTAGGTTTAACCATTTCATAAGCTAAAGTTTCTGTTAAAACAACTTTGTCAATTCATATTTGCAGCGTTAATTAACGTGGCGCTCAACAGACCAATCCAAACAATTAAAACGAACAAAAAACAAAATTTAAAATCAAACAAAATTAAATCAAACCAAAAAAAACTCCATAGGAGTTAAACTATTGTAACAAAAAAAACAAACAAATGAAAAAAACAAACAAAATGTCTAAAATGCTCGCTACTGCTGCAATGGCATTAGCAACAGCAAGTGGCTTTGCGCAGACCAATCTTGGATCATCATGCGGATGCCCAACCCCGGTTTCATCTCGCCCAACCGTATTACTATCAACCCTTGCTACCAATGGTGGTGCAGGTGATGGAGAGTTAATTGCAAACAACGTGGTGTTGGATTGCAGCAAAACATGGATAATTGACAAAAAAATCTATGTTGCTCCCGGCAAAACATTAACCATTAAACCGGGTACCGTAATTAAAGGCCGCGATAACGGAACTCCAGCCAACGCTACAGCTTTAACAGTTGAAGTAGGCGGTAAAATATTTGCGGCAGGATTACCTAATTGTCAAATCGTGTTTACTGCTGAAGCAGATAACTTAGATGGAAACTACCCTATTAGCAATGTAGGAAAATGGGGTGGAATTTGTATTGCAGGTAAAGCATCTAATAACTTAACGCTTGCTGCCAATGGGCCGTTCCAGGCAGGTGTGGGTGATGGTAAAATTGCAGTTGCTGACGGTATTGGTACGTTTGAAGGTTTTGCCTCGTCAAACTCTAAAGACCAGTTTGGTGTAGCTCCTGCACAGTTTGATGATAACGACAACTCAGGTATTCTGCAGTATGTTTCCATTCGCCATGCTGGTGCTGTATTACAAGTTGGTGGAGAGTTAAATGCTCTTTCATTGGGATCAGTAGGACGTGGTACCACTATAGAAAATGTTGAAGTTGTATCATGTGCTGATGACGGTATTGAACTTTGGGGAGGCACTGTAAACTTAAAATATATTGCCATGATGTTTGGTAATGATGACAATTTTGACTGGGATGACGGTTGGCAAGGTAAAGCGCAATTCCTTTTCGCACTTAAAACTGCTGACAACACATCAAGTGTAGATTCTGACAACGGTTTTGAAATGGATGCTGATGATCAAAAATCAAACAATACACCACGTTCTCATCCGGTTATTTACAATGTAACCATGATAGGTAATAACAAATCAACTTTAACCTCTGACAACAGCGGACTTGCAGCTATTGAAGCCAAAGAATTAACTGAAGGTGAAATCTACAATGGTGTATTTGCCAACTTCCGTTACGGCTTCAACGTAATTAAATCTTTGGGTACTCGCACAGGAACTAGCGAAGCTTATCATAATTGGAGCAACAGTGCCGGAAACGGTAGCAACAGCTTAAAAATTAAATGTAACACATTTGTTGGAACTACTGCTGCTATTGCTATTGATAAAAATGGAACAGGTACAGTAAGTGCTGCTGATAACACACAGTTTACTACCACTGATCTTAACGTTGTTGTGGCATCGTTACCCGGCTTTACTTACAACTGGGCTATGAATGCAACTACCAATGCTGTAACTACACAGTTTGATGCTATTCCAGCTCCTGCGTTATCTACAACTGGTTGCCCTGTTGCGCCAATTGATGGCTTTTTTACTCCAGCTCCTTACCGTGGTGCATTTGATACCAATGGCGATTCATGGTTATCACCTTGGGCTTATGCAAAAGTACTGGCTGTAACAAGTGGTTTGCAAGATTGCCCAACAGATATTAATGATGACGGTGTTACCAACAACACAGACTTCTTACAATTGTTAGGTAAATTCAATCAGTCTTGTCAATAAATAGTTCTTTATAAAAAACACAAAAACATTTACATAAGAATATTATGAAAAAAATTCTCTTAAGCGCGGCCTTGTTGGTTACAGGGTTGTTCGCTCAGGCACAAAATGGTTTGGAAAACATAGTAGTTGAAAAATACTATGTGTCAAACGCTGCTGATGCCGCAGGTAGTTCAGGGGTATTGCCGGCAGGTTCTGTTACATACAGAGTATTTGCAGACATGTTACCCGGTTATAACTTCCAAGCTATTTATGGTGTAACTGGTCATTCAATGACTGTTAACACTACTACTACCTTCTTCAACAATGAAGATTATGGTTCCACTACTCCTTCTGCAAGTGCTGCAAACGTTCGTAAAAACAGCGCACTTTTGGATTCATACTTCTCAGTAGGTGGTGGTGCTAATGGTAAAATGGCTGTATTAAAAGTGGATGATACTGATGGATCGCCAGGTAATGCACAAGGTATTTTACAAAACGTTGATGCTTCCGCAGGCGCAGCAATTAATATTGGCGCTGCTGCAAGTACTGTGGCTAAGGATGGATTAGTTACAGGCACACCAGTTGCTGTTACTTATGTTGGAATATCAGGAGCTGATCTTGCGGCATTAGATGCAACAAGCCAGGCTGGTAGTTCCTTCTCCACATCAAACGGTTCAGTGGCTGCATTGGGCGGTGCCACAGGTGTTGATCCTGCTACCAACCGTATATTGATTGGTCAGTTTACTACTGATGGAGTTTTTAGCTTTGCATTGAATATTCAGATTGGTACTCCATCTGGTGGTGTTCAAAATTATGTTGCAACTGCTCCTGTAGGTGCTGAAATCTTAGCTTCATTTTTAACACAAACATTGGGTGCTGCTAACACACCTCCAACAGTAAGCATTACATCGCCTGCAAACAACGCAAGTTTCTTAACAGGAGCTGCTGTGGCTATTGCTGCTACTGCTGCCGATGCTGATGGTAATGTTACTCAAGTTGAGTTTAAAGTAGATGGCGTGTCAGTAGGTGTTGATGCAACTTCTCCTTACACTGCCAACTACACCGCAGTTAACGGTACACACACTATCACTGCTATTGCAACTGATAATAGTGGTGCTACTACCACTTCATCAGTAATAACCATTGTTGTGGCTTCTAATCCTCCGCCAACTGTAAACATTACCAGCCCTGCTAACGGTGCAAGTTTTATAACAGGATCAGCGGTTGCTATTGCTGCCACTGCAACGGATAACGGTTCAGTAACTCAAGTTGAATTTAAGGTGGATGGAGTATCTGTAGGTATTGATGCAACTTCTCCTTACACTTCAAACTATACTGCTGTTTTAGGTTCACACACCATTACAGCTACTGCAACGGATAACTTAGGTGCTACCAGTGTTGCTACTGTAACAATTACTGTTGCTAACAACCCGGCTCCTTCCGTTAGCATTACTGCTCCTGCAAATGGAACCAGTGTTATCACAGGCAACACAGTTAACATTGCTGCAACCGCTGCTGACAATGGCTCGGTAACACAGGTTGAGTTTTTTGTTGGTGGAGTTTCTATAGGAGTTGATGCAACGTCTCCTTATACTGCTACTTATGTTGCAGGCACTTTAGGAACACAGTGTATCACAGCAACAGCAACGGATAACTTAGGTGCAACTGCTACCACTGCTTGTACAAACATCAATGTGGTAAGTACTATCCTTCCTTACAAAGTTCAAAGCTCATCACAAACATGTGTGCCTTCTTCTTTTTGCGTTCCTGTGGTAGCTGTTGCTG
>JAYTNW010000069.1:0-2715 GCA_043748115.1 Bacteroidota bacterium
AAAGAATATTTGCTTACAGAGCGAAACCAATTGGCAAGGCTAACCTCTTTTAACACTACACTTAGTTTTAGTCTTTCACCCAAAGCTAAACCTAAAACAAGTGATAAGGCTACCGAACAAGAATTGGATGATATTAATAACCATCCTGAAGATTATGTGGACTTTACCATTCCGTATAATTTGTCTGTTAATTACAGCATTGCCTATGCAAGGCCTGCACTCGATAAAGCCAATATTACCCAAACGCTAGGATTTAATGGCGATGTTTCACTTACTGAAAAATGGAAAGTAACTTTTTCATCGGGATATGATTTCGAAGCTAAAGATTTTTCTTATACTTCATTGGGGTTTTTTCGCGATCTTCATTGCTGGGAAATGCGACTTAACTGGGTGCCTTTCGGTTACCAGGCAAATTATTTTTTCCAAATCAATGTGAAATCAAGCGTGCTTCAAGATTTGAAAATGACGAAGAAAAACGATCGTTTTGATTAGTAGCCGCTGATTATTTTTCAGTCGTCAAAAAACTTGAACCTAATGTTGTGATGCTGCAATCTGCACAACCAATGCTAGAATAATAAGCACCAAAAAAAGTTGAACTTTAACAATGGTTTTAAGACTTTGCAAGCCGTGAATGATTTTCATGTGTGTTTTAAGTAAATAGTTTTCGTTTCAATAGCTATGCAAATATAAAGCGGATGCAAATGGAATTGCATCGTTTTTAGTAAACGGCAATTAAACTTATTAAACGGTTGTTGTTTGGGTAAAAGAGGATTAAGCTCGGGTGAATTGAGATTTGCAAATGGTGAATTGTCATTCATCCTTCGTTTTCTTAAAGTTATTAACAGCAGCAACTTCGACACAATCAAAAAAGTAAAGGCGATAATGTGTAACGCAGGTTACCGTAACGTGAGGCTATTGTTTTTTATATGCTAAGCTTTCCTTCAAATAAAAAACAATTGCACCAGTGGCAATTACCGCTAATCCAGAAACCGCAAATACCTTCCCGGTAGAAAAAAATATCCAAGCCCAGATTAGCACTGCTGCAACAACAGGCAAAGGATAAAGGGGCATTTTAAAAGGTAAATGTGCGATTCCTTTTCTTCTTCTTAATAGAACCACTGCGATGGCCTGCCCAATAAATTGAACAAGAATGCGCATGGCAAGTATAGCGGAGATGACCTCAGCAAGTTTGAATAGCAGGCTGAAAATAAATGCTGTACCTCCTAACGCTAAAAGCGAAACGTACGGAAATTTTTTTGTAGGATGCAGCTTGGCGAAGGCTTTAAAGAATTGCCCATCGGCTGCTGCAGCATACGGTACGCGCGAGTAGCCAAGCATAACAGCAAACAAAGAAGCAAAGGCAATCCATAGGATTAACGCAGTAGCTACGTTGGCGGCTATTTTTCCGTAAATTTTTTCGATGTAAACGCTAATAATAAAATCGGAGTGCATGGCTTCCTGCCACGGTATCACACTTACAATGCTTATATTTAAAGAAAGATATAAGACGGCAATTCCGATAATGGAAATGAAAATGCTTTGAGGAATTATTTTTCCAGGATTTTTTATCTCACCGCCAAGGTGACAAACGTTATAATAGCCGAGGTAGCTGTAAATGGTTTTAACACTGGCCATGCCGAGTGCAGCAAACAAAACTCTGTTTATTTCAAGAGGATAATTTAATAAATCATCCATATACGGAACTTTGTTGTCGAAGCCTATTGCACCTGCAATGATCCATGCAAACATCACCAAAACACCCGTCCATAAAAACACACCTATTTTTCCTATAGAGTCAATTTTGCGATATAACAATGCTGTAAGAAGGATGACTACGATTCCCGAAACAATTTTTTTCTCCCAAAAACCTAACGGAACAAAGTAAGAGAAATACTGCGCAAATCCGATAGCTCCTGAAGCCGCCACCAATGGTGCTTGTATCAAGGTTTGCCACACATATAAAAATGACATCAGTTTTCCCGATTTTCCCGGATAAGCTTCTTTTAAAAAATTGTAAGAACCACCTGCTTTAGGGTAGGCTGCACCTAGTTCACTCCAAATAAATCCGTCAATAATGCTTAGGCAAGCACCTGCAAGCCAAGCAAGGATAAAGTGAGGGCCACCCATAATTTGTATCACAATGGGCAGTACAATAAAAGGGCCTATGCCCACCATGTCAATCATGTTAATGGCGGTGGACTGTAAAAGTCCCAGTTCCCTTTTTAAAGTGTGAGCTGATCCGGCCATTTTTATGAATCCTTGGTTATCTAATCTTTTTTATGTCCTAACGAAATTAAATTGGCGAATAACCGGTATGCGCCTGGAACTCCTGCTGGCAATTGCCTGAAAAAAGCAATGCCGGTGTACACGTAGTTGCCTTTGCCATAGGGAGCTACAATTAGGCTTCCGGGCATGGCTTTTTCGTTGGCGTCATGGGCAGAGAAAATATTAATGTAATTGCTATCAATATCAGATGCAAAATAAATTCCACGCTCCTGAATCCAGTTGTCGAAATCAGCAGAAGTTATTTTGTTGGGTACATTCATCAAGTCATGATCCGGTGCATTGAATTTCATTTCAGCAAATTCATCTGTAACCCGGTTGCGTGAAATTTTAAATGGATAAGGTCCTAGGCTGCCGGTGAGCTTTCCCAAATTGTTGTTGGTGTTGTATTGTACAATGTAATTGCCTCCATTTTTAACATACTCCATCAAT
>JAYTNW010000070.1:0-12045 GCA_043748115.1 Bacteroidota bacterium
GCATATAATTTTATAAGACACTTAAAAATATAATCATATGCAAAAATTGAAATTGTTAGCTTTCACAATGGTGATGGCAGGTACATTGGCACTATCGCAAAAGGCGACAGCACAAGATGCAAAATTTAGAATTGGCGTTAAAGGTGGTTTAAACCTAACCAACCTTTACACAGATGACGAAACGGTTGACAAAGAAAACATGCTGGTAGGTTTTCATGGTGGTGCCTTTTTTAAAATACCTATTAACGAACGTGTGGGATTACAACCCGAAGTTCTATTCAGTACAAAAGGTGCTAAATATGAATACAAAAGTTTTTTCGGAGGTAATGAAGGTGAATTAAAGTTTAGGCTCAACTATGTGGATGTTCCTGTTATGCTAATGGTAAATTTAACCGACAATCTTAACATACAGGCAGGGCCTTACTTCGGCATTTTACTTTCCTCAAAACTCACCAATGAAATTGAAGATGGTGATGCCATTACCGAAGAAATTGACAAAGATGATTTTAATACCACCGATTATGGAATTAGTGCAGGTTTAGGTTTCGATTTTGATAAACTGTCGTTTGGTGCTCGCTATAATTATGGATTAAGTAAGGTGGGCAAGGAGCGCGATTTTTTAGGAACCAGCTACACTTTTCCCGATGCGAAAAACAGCAACTTCCAACTTTATATCTCCATCAGTATTTTATAAAATTATTCATAAAAAAAACGGGTGACGGAAATTCCATCACCCGTTTTTTAATTTTTAAAAATTATCCAAGGTTTTTCTTCACTTCATCTACCTTATTTTTTACTGAATCGGTTGCATCGGCCACTGCTTTTTTAGCACCTTCCAGTTTTTGTTTGGCAGCGGCAATATCATCAGCATGGTCTTTCTTCCAATCTTCCACTTTGTCTTCTGCTTTATCTTTTAATTCGGCAGCAGTTTCCTTTACCTTATCCCATCCCTCTTCTGCTTCTTCTTTAAGATCATGCAGCTTGTCTGCAGCGGCATCGGTAATATCTTGGGCTTTGTCTTTTAGCTTATCCCACAAGCCACTTGCTTTTTCCTTAGCATTTTCGGCTGCATCCTGTAATTTATCAGCCATGTTTTTTTCTTCTTCTTCTTTCATTTCAATAAAAATTAAATGGTTAAAAATTTAGTTCAAAATAATTGATTGTAAAATCAACATCAAATGTAAAAAAAACATAACATAAAACACCTTAAATAAATATTAAAGGTGTTTTGACGAAAGCACGTTAGTCACTTACAACAATGATATTACAGGCAAAACTAATTTTGCCTTTATCACATTTTGAATTTATGATCACATAATGAAGTATCTACTTCTGTTTTAAAATTGAACATTCTCCATTCCTAGCTACTCTTTATTTTTTAAAATCATCTACTTTACCCGTGCTTTCTCAGCATCAATAGCACTGTTGTTACGTGCCGTCAAACTCTGCCCTTTGTTAAAGCGGTAACTAAAACTCATCGTAGCCACTCTTGTATCGAGTTGACTTTTCCATCCTGCTGATGAGTTGTAAAGATTTTTAATTTCACCTCCCGGTTGATTGGTAAAGAAGGCATCTGAAATGTTAAATTTAAGTGTTCCCTTTCCTTCCATCACTTTTTTTGAAACTCCTGCATTCACCGTTCCCACAGGAATAAGTAAAAACTGTGATGACACGATCCTCGTTTGATAACTACCACTGCATTCAGCACTCCAGGATTTGTTTATTTGAAACTGTAACGTTGGCCCAACGTACCAATACCATCCTGAGTTATCGAGTACCTGATTATATAAAATCGATTTGTAGGAATTAAACATTGCTTCCGTGTACATCTGAAGGGCAAGCCATTTAAAAACAGGTACCATCCCATTTAAAGATATTCCATAAGAAGTTTGTTCGCCAATATTTCCTGGGCGACTGTAAAACGTATTAGTGTTTTGTTCAATAGTTTCAGTAATAACATCATCAATACTGCTATACAAAAAGGTAGTAGTTATGTTATTGTTGTAAGTGTAAGACAACTCAAAGTTATTGGAAAATGTAGGTTTTAAAAACGGATTGCCAGAATACAAAGTAAACCTATCTAATGGATAGGTAAACGGGTTCATGTCCTGGTAATTGGGCCGTTCTACCCTTCTTCCGTACGAAAAACCAAATTGGTGATGTTCGTTAGTATCGAGCTTATAAGTAAAATAAAAAGTAGGGAATAGGCTATTATAATCGCTATTAAATGAGGAGTCGCCCTTCTCTGCATTTCCATATTGGAGGCCTGTAATTTGAGTATGCTCAAAACGCAAACCGGCCTGTGCAGAAAAACGAACACCTTCTTTCGAAGCATTAATGTATGCAGCTTGAATATCTTCTTTGTAATTAAAGCTGTTGGTAAAATCGCTATTAACAGTAAGTATCCCTGCTACCTCATCATAAAAAGAAGCGACATTTTTTGAGCGCACAAAACTTGTTTTTGCACCAGCCTCAAGGTTCAATCCATTGTAAAAAGGATGTGAGTAATCTACTTTGGCAGTTTTTATTTCAATGGAGGCTGGAAGTTCACTTATAAGACTACTGCTGCCTGCATAGCTTTGATCGGGCAAATAGGTTTCACTAAGCAACGATTGATCAATAAAAGATCTGTATTTTGAATAATCAGCATTGATCAGTAACTCCTTCCCCATGCTATCAGGCTTAAAGGCGTAATTAACGTTAAACGCATTGTTGCGAAGCTTCCGCTTTGAAGGCTTATTGCTGAGCGTTACCGTTTGCAATTCTTGGTTGTTGTCAGTTACTTGTGCCACGTTGGATGTAGTGTTGCGGTTAAAGTTGGTAAAGCCTGTAAAAACACCTCCGAAAGTAGAACGTTCTGAAGCATAGAGATCAACCCCTGCTTTGTAGTTAAAATTCCGGGCTTGGTTATGAATTATTGTATTCTGAGTAAACCCGGAATTAAAATATCCTGAATCATTAAAATATTTTCTTTTAATGGTAAGATCCTGGTAAACGCTGTTGATCGCATATCCAGCATTGGTAAAAAAATTGATCTTGCTGATGCGGTAGTTAAAGTTAAAGCTGTTGTTGCTTCTCGGATACATCCCTTGCCCGTAACTTGTGGCTATGCTTCCGTTAAAGCCTTTTGCCAGTGTTTTTTTCAGCCTAATATTAATAACACCTGCATTACCTTCAGCATCGTACTTTGCAGGAGGGTTGGTCAATATTTCAATTTTACCTACACCGGATGCAGGAAGAGACCTGAGATAGTTCGCTAATTCCTCACCCTGCAAATAAACAGGCTTGTCATCAACATACATCACTACTCCCTGTTTACCTTTTAAAGTTACAGTGCCGTTTCCATCCACTCTTATCCCTGGCGATTTTTCAAGCACTTCCAATGTACTTAAACCGCCAGTTGTAATCAGTGCATCTGGTGTAATCACTGTTTTATCTATCTGCTTTTGAACAAAAGGTATTCTGCTTACAATATCTACTTTGTTTAGTTCTGTGTTGCTTTCAGGGATAAGTTGTATGTCGGGCAACAATAATTTAGTCGGAAAAGCCAACTCAATCACCTGGCTTTTAGAGGGCTTATAACTTAACATGGAAACTTTTACTATCAGCTTTTCAGTCTTTGTAATAAAAAAACCAAACTCACCTCTTTCATCACTTATACACACTTTAACCAATGAAGAATCATGAGCCATCAATAATGATACAACAGCTCCCTCAAGAGGCTTACCGTCTTGACCTATAATTTTACCGCTGATATTCTCATCTTGCGAAAAGCAAAGATGGCTTTTTGTAATTGCTAAAAGGAAAATCAATGATAAAGAAAATGTTTTCATAGAATATTACAGACGTTTAAATTGAAAAAGTAAAACTGAAAAAAAAATACGCAGAGCATTTGTCAAAAACTGCGAATTATATTTTTATTATCAGAGACGGTGAAACTCCAAAGTGTTTTTTAAACGTTTTGCTGAAAGAGTACACGTCTGAAAACCCGGAAAGCAAAGCGGCATCGGATACGGATGCACCACTGCTCCTCATAAGTTGAGCAGCAAAACCTAATCTGCATTTTAACAAATACTGGTGCGGGCTGATACCAAAAACAGATTTAAACAAGCGAAAAAAGTGGTATTCTGAAATTCCACAATCCCTTGCCACTTCCTCTACCTGCATTGGCCTTGAAAAATTTTGCTCAATAAATTCTTTCCCTTTGGCAATGCGCCTGTACAAATCCTTTCGTGTTAATGACCTCACCGCTTTTACAGCCTGAAGTTGCTTGAAAACCGGTACATGATCCTCTACAATTTTTTCGGCAAGGGTATAATAAAATTCACGCGAAAAGCTATACAAGCGTTTTGGCTCATTAGTTATTTGTGCATCAAGCACGCTCATAAATCTTCCTACTGCTGTTTCTGATGATCGGTAACGGTTCTCTAAAAAAAGTGAAGTGTTGAAAAATGTATCAAGCGCAATATCTGCAACCAATGAATCAGGCCGTCTTACAGAAGCCACTACTTCAGATAAAAGATCTGGGGCAACGTCAATGCAGATTCCGGTAACTTCTTTATCAATTTCAACCACTCCTTCAGCGAAATGATTAGCAAGGAGATATTCACCGCTGTTAATAGAATATTTATTTCCGTTTACAACGTATCTTTCATGTCCTCTGCAAACATACTTTACAGAAAAACTCCTGAAAGGTGCGCCACCGCTTACTTCCTTCAGCACAGAAAAATTAATCAGATTGCTTTTAGTTGGCAATATCCAATCATTGCTACTGTTTACAGTAAAAACACTATACATAACAGGGAGTAATTTTTCTCAAATTTATCGGAAACTACTTCTGGAATATATTTACAATATGTTAAATTTAGTAATGAATAATTTTAACAAAGCTCTGTTTTACCTAATGCAAAAACTGTTCAATTGTGAAGCCATGCTCCAAATACATGCCCCATTCTCAAAATGAACAATCCTGAGGCTACAATCAGAATAACATAACTAATTTTCCGTAAAGAATTCTTCTCCAGCATTTCTTTTTGATTTTATAATAAATTCAATTATTCCAGAATAAGTTTACGGTTCACTATTTGGTTTCCTGCTGACAATTGCACCAAGTAAACTCCTCTGGCATACTTGCTATCCAACAAAACACTATGCACACCTGTTGTAGAGCCAAAAACATTTACCTGTTGGAGCGTTTGCCCAAGCAAATCGAAAACAAAAACTTTTACATCACAAGGTTTTACAACTGAAAAATAAAGTTTTGTTCTGTCATTTGCAGGATTAGGAACGAGCACCACATCGGTTTCGTCCAATGGGTTATCTTCCAAACCTACTACACCCGAAATATTTATATCGTCAATATATAGGTTGTTACCCGTATCGAAAGTGAACTCGAATTTAATACGTACGTTGGGCTGATTGGAAAAAGAACCAAGGTTAATCATATCTTGCCGCCATTTGGTGGTATCCAAACTACCAGAAGGAGGTATAAAGTTATTAGCAGCAATGGTTGGCTGTGTTGTTAATTGTGAAGCGGATTTGATATAGCGCTGCACCCATGAGGCACCGCAATCAGTTGAAACAAATCCTTTAAGCACATCACCACTACCTGTAGCGCGGTTGGCATAAGCAACTCTGAAAAAAGCTTTTGAGGCGGTAGTATTAACAAGACTGAATGATGGGGTGATAAAGGCATCTTTGGTACCGGAAACATTGCCTGAATAATTTTGAAGCCTCACGCATTTGCTTCCGCTGAAAGAAGTGACATTAGTGGTTTCAAAAAAATTAGAAGAGACATTTTCATTGTCAATGAACCAATCGGTTGTACCGGGCAAGGCAATACTTTCAAAACCCTCAACCACCGGTGCAACTGATGACGCAGTAGCTGAGGTAACAACTACATAACCGGTAGCTGTATAAGTGTCACTCCCCGATGAATTGGAAACAGTGAGAGAAACATCGTAAATGCCTGCTGTTGGAAATGCAAGTGAAACTTGGGCACCTGTCACAGAATTGGGGCTGGCGCCACTGCTAAACCATGTAAAGGTGTTACCGGTAGAATCCAAATTGAGCGAAAGGTCACGGAGAAAAATACTGCTTCCTTCGCAGATGTACTTTGGGATCCTGCTATCAAAAAACGCTGTCGGTACACAGGTATAAACTGAACCATCAGTTCCAGTTGCAGTTAAGTTGGTAGCAGTGTAAAGCTGGTTTCGTAATGGTGTGGTTAACGTAGCCCACATACGTGCTTTTTGGCCTATGGTGAACATGTAATAACAATAGCTGTAGTCCATATAGTTTTGGTAGTTCTCCACAATGGGTGGATTACAGACAGCTGCGTTGGATGGTGAAGGGCATGGATTAAAACCTTGGGTAATAGGTGTATCTGATATACCGTCATCACCGCAAGTAACACCTGGGGCATTGCTGATGCCCCAAATGTGAGGAACACCGAACCAATGCGCTATTTCATGAGTAATTGCATATTGCGTAGTTAAGCCGCTAGTGCCTATGCTACCAACATAATTATGTAGTGAAATAATACCGTCCTTACCGGGAGGCGCCACACCGGGAAGAAAAGTGTAAGCCGCAGGCCCTCCGATCGATGGATCAAAACTGCTGATTGTCCAGATATTCAAGTATTGATTTTGTGGCCATGTATTGATCATGGAATTATTGCCTCCATTGTATGTAAGTGGTGATGCTATCCTGTCAATTCCATTGGTGCAATTACCATTTGGATCCAGTTGTGCCAGCCTAAACTCTATCTGCACATCAGCAATGAGAGGCTTAAAAGTCGGATACACCGCAGCCGTATCTGTACGTAAGCCTTGGTAGTTACGGTTAAGGTTACGCATTTCATCAAATATCTGCGCATCAGATATGTTTTCCGGACCATACTGATGAACGATATGAAACACAACGGGTATAATGTATTGCACTGCTCCGCTGGAGCGAAAAGCGGATGGAGGATTGTTCTTTACATAATTTTCTACAAAATCGTTGAACTGCTGCCTGCCAGTTCGCGCTGTTGCATTTGCGGCCAGTTCTGCATTAGTCATTTCATCAGTAGCACACCAGTGTGATATCTGTGAATGTGCTGTTGAAACTATAAAGCAAAAAAAGATGGCCATGTACCTCGTGCTATTTTTCATGAATATGTATTTTAAGAGCTACAAAGGTAGGTGTAGCGTAATGCTATCTATTTGTCAAAACCTGCTAAGTTGTCCAAAGCTTCCAAAGTTTTTATCCTGTCTATAACATAAAATCTAATCAGTATTTTTGTTGAGCAATCTACACTATTTTTAAAAGGAGTTTATGTCCATTGTTAATGCTAACCCCGTTTGTTAAATGAAGCAACCATATAAAACCGTAGATGAATATATAGCCATTTTTCCTGATGAAGTTAAGGTTAGATTAGAAAGCATGAGAACCCTTATCCGCGAATGTGCACCACATGCTCAAGAAGGCATAGCTTACGGAATGCCTGCGTACAAAACCAATGGAAAGGCGCTGGTGTATTTTGCAGGCTACAAAAATCATATCGGCCTTTACGCGACACCAACCGGGCATAAAAAATTTGAAAAACAACTTTCAAAATATAAGCAAGGCAAAGGTTCGGTTCAATTTCCGTTAAGTGAATCATTGCCGCTTTCGCTTATTGGTAATATTGTGAAATTTCGCGTTAAAGAAAACTCCGAAAAAGAAAAGATATAACTAATTACAGTCTTCTATCCTGACAAGTTTCACAAAAGGCAACTTTTTTTGTCCATAAAAAAACTCCCTGCACACAAACGGCACAGGGAGTGGTATTGCTGAGATCAATAAAGTTATTCTACAACGAACTTGCCGCTGAGCATTTTTCCGTTCTGTGTGTTTTTCAACTGATAAAAATAAATTCCTGAATTTAACTCGTAGCCTTGCAACCTAAATGCTTCACTACGGGTTTGGTATTGCTGCAGTAATTTTCCTGTTACATCAAACACTTTAAGCTGATACAGATTTGCTTCGTTATTATCAAAGACAAGTGACGCCTCATTGCGGAAAGGATTAGGAATGACCAATGCCTTTGCTCCTTCGCTTAAAACATATTCATGTACACCTACTGGCAATGCAGTAACCAAGGTATTAAAGGTAGTGTTGGTTCGCACAGGCAGGTTAAAATCAAAATAAATATCGGCCCAGTTATAAACCACGGTGCTATCTGCAACGCCTGCAACAGGTGATATGGTGTACCTCACAAAACCATGACTTTCGGGCTCGTTGTGATTGCTATCCACTAATAGTATATTATTAAATGTAAACTTAACAACCCTGGTTGCTGGAGATATTTCTGTGTTTACAGCATGACTCGAATTTAAAACCTGAAGCGTGTTCAAATCAAGATGGGTATCAATTGTATCTCGAATAAAGACTGTGTAAGCAGTATCTGTTCCTGTGTTTTGGAATACCACTGTGTAAAGTAGAGTTTGATCTTTGAGCGTGAGGTGTTGTGGCAGTATGCCCGCAGGCTGTACATATTTTTCATTAGGATCAAACGAACAGTTTACTACATGCACGTTGTTGTCAGTAACAGTGAGTGCTGGATTGCCTAGGTTGTCAAAAGAAACCATGCCAACTGAATACTGAATGGTATCGCCTCCAATGGGTGTGTTAATTCGAGGTTTTATCAACAGTTCGTTAAATGGACCCAGTTGGTTAAAGCCCCAATACGCAATGTTTCCAATTATTGAATCTGTAGGAGGAATACTACTCACAATGGTCATATTAAAGGTATCAAGCACCATATAAACATAACCATCATAAGGTAAGTTGGAAATATTATAAGCGTGGATATAAAAGTTATTTGGATGAACACATCCTGACCAACATGCTCCTAGAGAAATGGAGTCCGAATACAAACCATTTGAATTTTTAATTCCGAAATCGTATCCCGATGTTGAAGAACTTACATTCGCTACATAAGATGATGGAGAAGCTGCTGATAAGGGCAGCAAGGCTCCAGATAAGTATGTTATGGTGTGGTTTCCGGGGACGGTACCGAAAAAGTACTCTCCATTCACGTCACTTATTGCATTTATATTATCAGGCATCAGACTTATTTTAGCTCCTTGAATTCCGCTTTCCGTTGGGGCTTTAATACCATTGCTATCTGTATCAAAATAAACGATACCACTCAAATACACCGGTGCATCTCCAATTGAAAACTGATTGATTAGGTAATGCCATCCCACGCGGTATGTGCTGGTATAAATTCTTAAATCATAGTTACCGAGGTAGGAAATGTTATTTGGAATTACAAAACTTGCGGTAATAGTATTTGAATCAACAAAATTTACCTGAGTGGCTGTTATGGGGTTTGCGGAACCTCCTGTTTTTGTTAGTTTCACATTTCCAGCCTGTACGTTACCCATCCTAAACGTACCTTTTGAAAAAATGGTAAGTGTTATATTTTGTCCTATGTAGGCACTATCAGGGTAGGTGCTGGTAAGTGCTCTGGTAAGCGCAAAATTATTCTGTGCAGAAGTATCGTTATTGGTGGTCACATTATAACTAGCCGGATAAGGCAAAGGCACATAGAGGTAATCGCCAGTGGCTGTAATGTACGTAACAGTATGGCTTCCGTTGAGGACACCTGCGTTAAAATCACCATTGGCATTGGTTATCACATTTCCCAAAGGCGTAACGGAAACAAATTGATTGTTAACGCCTGTTTCGACACCGTCTTTAACGCCATTACCATTTATATCGTAAAAGACATTTCCCTCAATGAGTCCATCGGAAGGCACTACCGTTACGCCACCTGTAAGCAACAGATTAAGATAATTAAATCCTTGATCAAAATACTCTACATGCAAATCATAAACACCCACAGGTGCGTTGCTAGGCACAGGTATAATGGCACTTGCATGGGTATCATCAATTGCCAAAAGGCCACTCCAAAAGTCAGCATAGTAGGAGGTTGCTCCCTGCTGAATATAAATACTTTGAATATACCCTTGTGGAGATGAGTTCATAAAAAACGTTCCGGCAGCTGTAACTGTTGTTGATAAGGTGGTGCCTACCTCCGCTGTGTTGGGCGAGGCCGAAACCAGCGTTTGCGACATACCCGTTAAAGATAGTAAGCAGAGCGTTAAAGCGCCTAGTAATTTTTTTTTCATGTGTATCAGATTTATCCTTTCTGCCATAAAAGTACCACAATGCTGGGTAAAAAAGAAGAGGTTCGTTTAATAATAATGTATTTTCTTCTCAGTCCTTCGAAAAATAATTTTAATCGCGCTTGTTGAAAATATATGCATTTTCGACCTATACACCAATGTAATTTATGATGTTATTTGCACCATGTCACTTTTCATCGCATCACTTAATTCGGGAAGCAACGGTAATTGTTATTATGTAGGCAACAAGCAGGAAGCTGTGTTAATTGATGCAGGCATATCCTGTCGTGAAACAGAAAAACGCATGAAGCTGGCTGGGCTTGATATCAAAAAAGTTAAAGCCATTTTTGTTACACATGAACACACTGATCATGTGCGAGGCTTGCATGGGTTATCCTTCAAATACAATATTCCTGTTTACGGATCGGAGGCTACTCTTAACAAATGTCCTTATTTTTTAAATACCGCAGCACGTAAGTTTTTTACTACAGGAGAATCTGTTGCTGTAGGTAAACTTATCATTACATCCTTTGAAAAACATCATGATGCATCAGACCCTTGCAGCTTTGTGGTGCAACATGAAGGAGTACATGTGGGCGTTATGACAGATATTGGAAGGGTTTGCGAACAGGTGCTGCATCACTTTAAACTTTGTCATGCCGTTTTTCTCGAAGCCAATTATGACGAAAAAATGCTGGAACATGGCAGCTATCCCTATCACCTTAAAAAGCGGATCCGTGGAGGAAGTGGTCATTTATCAAATGCGGAAGCACTAACATTATTTAAATTGCACCGGTCACCGTTTTTGAGTCACCTCCTACTCTCCCATGTCTCTAAAGAAAACAACACGCCTCAAATTGTTTATGATGCGTTTGCGCCCCATGCTGATGATGTGCACGTTGTTGTTGCCAGTCGTTATAAACCTTCTGAGGTTTACGAAATAAACAGTTCTGTTAAATCCGTTTTGCCTAGAATAAAATATGCAAGAGGAGTTGAACAACTGAGCTTGTTTTAGCAGCCATCACCTCAATATCGTGCGAATAATCAATTGCGCATTACAAGTTATTCTTTCAATCCCGACCAAGCCCACAACGCTACGGCCACCCACACCAAACCCTTCACTAAAAAAAATACGAATCCTGCAATGCCCAACTTTTTCAGGCGTTCTTTGTTTTTCGGTTGCATACTTATCTGCTGATGATATGATACGTCCTAAAGTTGGATTTCATGGGTGGTGTGCGCCCTTCTTGTTTTGCTTTTGCTATATCCTCAAAGCCGCGTTTATGGCCTTCCAAAAATTCTGGTGAGCGCGTCCATGCTTTAAAACTTTCTTCGCTATCCCAGGAACTTACAATAAGGTAACTCCCAGCACCATCACTAGGTTTGAGCACCTTCATGTCATAAAATCCCGGTAAGCGGTCAATCGCTTTTGCACGGGTGGCAAACAGCGTTTCAAATCTCTCTGCATAGTCAGCATCACAGTCAATGTAATTGATGGCCACAAAATTTTTATCGTTTTCCATTTTATTTTTTTCTTGATGGTGGCAAAGGTACGCTTATTTAGATTAATTCTAAATAAGAAAAGGCAAAGTTTTTAACACTTCTGAATTAGGGTTAGGTCTAAGCGCCATATAAACCAACTGGTCATTTGTGCGTTATTTTTTCACGATTGTTAACTTCGCAACATGCAGTTCAAAATTAATTCGGAGTTTTCTCCAACTGGCGACCAGCCCCAAGCCATTAAGCAATTGGTTAAAGGTTTAAATAAAGGAGAGCTACACCAAACATTATTAGGGGTTACTGGAAGTGGAAAAACATTTACAGTTGCCAATGTGATAGAGCAAACGCAACGCCCCACACTTATTTTAAGCCATAACAAAACTTTAGC
>JAYTNW010000071.1:0-4240 GCA_043748115.1 Bacteroidota bacterium
CCTTCGTAATCCTGTAAATAGTTTTCCAACCACTGAATGGATGGAAGATCTAAGTGATTGGTAGGCTCATCCAGCATCAGCAGATCTGGTTTTTTTAAAAGCATGCGGGCTAGCATCACCCTCATGCGCCAGCCTCCTGAAAACTCTTTAAGTGGCCTTTTTAAATCTGCGGTGGTAAACCCAAGTCCTTCTAATATCGCCTCTGTTTTATGGGTTATGCTATATCCATCTAACGACTCAAATTCACTTTGAAGGAAGTACAACTCATTGAGCAATTCTTCCCCATGCTCAGTTTCCAATCTTTTGAGAATAGACTCGATTTTTTCATGCAATATGTTCTCACGTTCAAAAACCTCCAGCGCCACATCAAGTATGGATTTTTCTGACTCATAGGATAGTAAGTCCTGGTTAAGAAAACCAATTGTGAGATCCTTTCGTCCTGTTATTTCTCCTCCGCTAAGCTGATATTCGCCATTGATAATTCGAAGCAAGGTTGACTTGCCGGTACCGTTGGCCCCAATAAGGCCAATTTTCTGGTTGGGTTTAATATGCCAATGGGCATCCTGGTAAAGATAGCGCCCTCCAAAATCGAAACTAATATTATTTAAAACTAACATGCCGCAAAAATAGTAAAGTAGGAAAACTTTTTGGGGTAATATTAATGGTCACTTTAAAGATTAAAACGCCATGAATTTTCCGTATAATTTCTGCAGGTAACTTTTAGCGGTTAGGGTGTCTGCAACACAATTTTGTGGCTGCCGGTGTGTAACGGTGCTTTGTTTTACCTGATAAACAAACTCACAGCTATCGGTCACCCATCCAATGGCATCGTCCATGCAGAGGTAAGCAAAGTTGTTGCGATGGGGGTTCAACAAATTATTACTCCATTCAAAGGCATTGCTGTTTAGGTTCAATTGGTTGAGCAAAGTAGAAGCAATGTCGTTTTGATTTCCGGTTACAACAGATTTCATGTTTTTCCATTCCTCTTTTAAGGCACCACCAGTTATCAATAATGGAATGTGACGGCTTGCAGGTTCGTAATAATTTCTTTGCATTGGAAGCACATGACCATGATCAGCCACTATTACAATAATAGTATTGCTATACCACGGTTGCATTTTAGCCTTGCGCATGTAATCGCCCAAGCATTTATCTGTGTACCATGCCGCATTGCGAAAGCGGGAAGGAAGATCGTTTTGGGTAAATGGAGTAGCAATAGGTGCTTCAAACGGCTCGTGAGAGGTAAGCGTCATGAGAACAGAGAAAAAAGGTTGTTTCATTGATGAAAGATCAGCCATTTGTTTTGCTAAAACATACTCATCATGGGCGCCCCATTTACTGTTGTACTGTTGTGAAGGAAAATCTGTTTTTCCAATTGTTTTATGAAATCCACAATTAACAAGGTAGCTGTAAAGGTTGGAAAATGCTAATTCACCACCGTAATAAAACGAGGTGTAATAGCCCTGTTTTTTAAGATCGGCAGGGAGGGAAGGAAGTTGTCTTGTTTTTTCAGGATAGCGAATAATAGATTTATCCGGTTGAGCGGGAAAGCCACTAAGCACAGAAACAAAGGCTTGGTCGGTGCGAAAACCACTGGAGTAAATATGAGTAAACAACAATCCCTCCTTAGCCAATTTCTCGAACTCAGGCGCTGTTCCTTTATCGCCACCCAAAGATTGAATTATGTCGGCCGTGTAGCTTTCTAGCATAATAAAAACAATATTAGGTCGTGATGTTTTTAAAATAGAAGGCGAGTTGTTGGTAGTATCACTTTTGTAAATAGATCTTACACATTCCAGCGCAAATTTGGTGTCATAAAAATGAAATGAGTTTTTATCTGCTTTAAGCGATTGATTGACATTATGTCCGAGGTACCAAACCGGATTAATGGCCATGTGGTTGAGTTTGGTATTGGAACTAAAATAAGCTGAACTCTCATTAACAGGGATCAATTGCCAACCGCCTCTAATCATTAAAACAGTAGCTGCTGCAAGCAAGAAAACAGAAATTGATGAGGTGTATTTTTTCGCAGACTCAGCAACAAAAAATGGAGAAACTGCTTTTAAAAATATAAGATAGAAAAGATACACGACAAGCGATATGGTACCAATGGAGATGATCAGCTCAAAAGTGGTAAGTGATGCCAACATTTCTGCAGGGTCAGACAGAAAGGCCAATGCCCTGTAATTAATAATTGTTCCCCAAGCAGGGTACAACAATATATTGGCAGATTGTACAGCGGTGAATACCGTTAAAATTACAACCGTGTAGCCATTGACTATTTTTTGCCAGAATTTAGAAGATGCAAATAATTGAATGAGGTATAGCAACAGCGGAATTGCAAAGACATAACCTGTTACAGAAAGATCGAGCCTTAACGAATGAAAAATTACAGAAGGGTAGGAGTGTAGCTTTTCACCGTTTACAGGATGCGAAAATTCGAGCAGATAAAACAAGGTTCGGAACACAAAGAAATACAACATCCAAAAGCAGGTGAAGCGAAAAAAAAAGTGGAAGGAATTTTTCATTTGATTTTAGTCGGCTTTAATTATTTTGCCTGAGCCTAAAACTTCCGGATAAAATTTTGTGGGGTTCCCGTAGTAATAAATATTTCCGATGTAGGATATTTTAGCATAAAGATCGTTAGTAACGTTTATGATAATGTTATTTGTACCCATATTATTGGTAAAGGTAATATCTGTTTGGCACTGTCGTGCGTCAATAAGTCCTTGCCCGTTATGATAAAGATAGTGAATGCCCACATGGCCATAGAGGCTTACATTTCCAGGTCCGGTGTGAATGTTAAGATGTGCGGAATTGGTATTAAAGAGAAGGTTTATCTCGCCTGAGGCATTCCAATTGTTGTATTCAAATTCATTAGTTACAATAGTGTCTTTTAAGGTAATATTTCCTGACCCATAGCTGTTAAGCACAGCAAGGGAAGGCATCCACACCTTAACTTTGAATTTGTTTTTAAAACTGCGCACCCAGTTGCATTTATTTTCATTGCGAATGTATAGCGTGCTGTCGGTTACTTCAGTGGTAATGGATTCTATTAATTTATCACCGGCAGTAACTTCAATTTTAAATTCATGACCGGGATAAATGTCAACGTCAACATTGTTTTCTGCAAACACCTTATCAAAGCCCGATAAATTTCTTACCTCCGTATGCTCATCACCTGTACCTTTAAAACAATCGAACAAATGATCTTTTTTGCATCCTGAAATAAGGAGCGCCCAGGCAATTACTAAAAGAAATTGAAGCGGACGAAATGCCGGAAATGGAACTCTATTCATTTTTAATCAACTGCATAAGCTTGTATGATTTCCCTCACCAAACGATGCCTTACCACGTCCGATGCATCAAGTGTTATAAAATCTATCCCTTTTATATTTCGCAGCAGTTTAATGGCCTGCACAAGCCCGGAAGGTTGCCTTGCCGGCAGGTCAATTTGAGTAACATCACCCGTTACAATAAACTTTGCCGATGGCCCCATTCGGGTTAAAAACATTTTCAACTGGCTTTCTGTTGAATTTTGTGCTTCATCTAAAATAACAAAAGCATTATCTAAAGTACGTCCCCGCATAAAGGCCAATGGCGCCACTTCTATCACACCATTTTCTATAAAAGACTTCAATTTTTCACCGGGTATCATGTCAAAAAGCGCATCATACAAAGGGCGCAGGTAAGGGTCAATTTTTTCTTTAAGGTCGCCAGGTAAAAAGCCTAGATTTTCACCTGCTTCAACGGCTGGACGAGTGAGCACGATACGTTTAATCTCTTTGTTTTTTAAGGCCCTAACCGCCAATGCCACAGCCGTATAGGTTTTTCCGGTACCAGCAGGGCCAATGGCGAAAACAATATCATTTTTTTCGCTGCTCTCCACCATTTTACGCTGGTTAGCGGTTCGGGCTTTCACCACCAATCCGTTAGGGCCAAACACTAACACTTCCTTTCCGTTTTCATCGGCAGGTTTGCCGTTTTCGGATTCCGTTTTTCTTTCTTTGCTGCCAAAAATGGCATCAATTACATCCTCATTAAACACACCGTAATGCTGAAAATAGGTAATGGCCTCGCTTATTTTAGAGGCTACACCCATGAGTTGCGACTCATCGCCTAATATTTTTATTTCGTTGCCGCGTGCTACAATCTTAAAGGCCGGAAATTTTTTGCGGATCATATCCAAGTTGCTGTCATTTACTCCAAAAAAGGCCACAGGATTTTGTAAATCAACAGG
>JAYTNW010000072.1:0-3595 GCA_043748115.1 Bacteroidota bacterium
GCATCCTGCCTCTTGTTAAAAGAGGGTATTGGCGCAGTAATGTACCGATAACAGAAAGTGCCACAGAGAATATATTTCCTTTTGCAACGTGTTGTAGAAGGTAAACGTGAAAACGTGAGGTAAGAGCTCACGGGCCAAGGTGGCAACATTTAGGCAAGGTAAACCTCAGGAGTTGAAAGGCCAAATAAATCACGGGAGCGAAATGGCTCGTTTCCGGTGTTTCCGCAAGGAGCATCCCCGTGAAGGGTAGGCCGATGAAGACAAATGATAGAGATGTGTGGCAACATACATACAGAATCCGGCTTATAGGCTTGCTTTATTTTTATCTTACAAAAACACCTGTTCAGCAATTGCAGGTGGCAAATACTAAAAAAAATTCTTAAAGATTTTTAACGTTGAAACGGGTGTTGATTTTGGCACCTCAACGGCTATAAAAGGAGAATATCACTTTTAAACAACGGCAAATTATAACTACCTGCTTTTCATTCGCATTTACACTTTTTGCTTACAGTCAAAATATTTACTTTCGTGCTATATGAAAAAATGGCTTTTGTTGCTGAGTAACCAGCACGAAATAGTATTAAAATTTATTATTGTCAGCCTCACTGCTGCCGGCATCTTGTGGATGCTGCCTCACCAGGTCAAATACAAATTCGATTACTCCATTTCTAAACCTTGGACAGAAAAGGATCTGATGGCACCATTCGACTTTGCTATTTTAAAAAACAAAGACTCTTTACAAGCCGAAAAAAAACTACTGCTGGAACATGCGCCTGTTTTTTTAATGCGCGACTCCAGCATAAAGTCTTTCGTAATGCAACAAGCGCTGAATAAACTCACCGCTGAAAATACAGAACAGTATCCTGCATTAAAACAAACTGTTACCTTACTCATCAACAACCTTTATGCAAATGGAGTGGCAGAGGATGCACTTAGAAGTATAACCTATGGGCAAGCTAAAATAACAACAGGCAATGAAATGACCGATGCAGGTAATTTTATTTTCAAAGCTGATGTTATGACCTTCTTAGACCGTCAATGTCAACAATTAAACCGTGAACTCTGCAAAAGTGCTGTGGCTGTTATTGAATCAGTTATTACCTCTGATATAAGCCTCAACAAAGGACTCACTGATAAATACAAAGATCAACTTATCAATTCTATTTCCGAAACAAGAGGAATGGTATCAAAAGGAGAGGTGATCATTTCAAAAGGAGAAACAATTACTTACGAGAAGTTTCAAAAACTAGAGTCCTTAAAACTAATCACAGAAGAATATGCGAAACCCAACCGCCAAGTTATGTATGGACAAACCATGCTGGTGCTGTTGTGCATTACCTTGCTGATGATATTTTTGTTCCAGTTACGTAAAGATATTTTTGCCAGCAACAGGCGCATCACCATCATTATGTTAATGATGGTGTTTACGGTGTTTATCTATACCAAAGCATTACAGATTGATGCCATTAACATGTACATGGTTCCGCTTTGTATCATGCCAATTGTAATCCGCACATTTTTTGATACACGTTTGGCCTTGTTCAGTTATGTAATGACCATTCTTACCTTGGGATTGGTGGCCAGTAACGGATTTGATTTTGTGTTTACGCAAGTGTGTGCCGGTATCATCACCATTTTCAGCATAAAGAACATGCGTAGGCGCTCACACGTTTTCTGGGCTGTGTTTACTGTATATATCGGTTATTTTATTTGTTACACAGGGCTTGCTATTATACATGAGGGCAGCATGGTAAAAGTGAATTGGGAAAATTCCTTTTGGTTACTTGCAAACGTACTCATGACGCTATTTGCATATCCGCTCATTTACTTTCTCGAACGCGTGTTCAAAGTCACCTCTGACATTTCACTTATAGAATTAGCCGATAGCAACAACCCTCTTCTGCGTGAGCTCAGCATCAAGGCTCCGGGCACGTTTCAACACTCATTACAGGTGGCCAACATGGCCGAAGCCGCCATTTTTAAAATTGGAGGTAACGCTTTGCTGGTGCGGGTAGGTGCTTTGTATCATGACATCGGCAAAATGGATATGCCATTATATTTTATCGAAAATCAGGTTACTCATGTTAACCCTCATGATGACCTTTCGTTTGAAGAAAGTGCTTCAATCATCATTAGTCACGTGATTAAAGGAATAGAGAAAGCACGAAAGAATAACCTTCCTGATCTTGTTATAGATTTCATTCGCACTCATCATGGAACATCGCTGGTACAATATTTTTATGAGTCATACCTCAAAAATTACCCTGATAAGATGGTTGATGAAAATGCCTTTCACTATCCCGGACCAAAGCCATTTAGTAAGGAAACAGCAGTTCTGATGATGACAGACTCTGTTGAAGCTGCATCACGAAGTTTACCGAAACACGATGCTGAGAGTATTGACGGGCTGGTGGAAAACATCATTGATCACCAGATTGAGCAAAACCAGTTCTCCAATTGCAACATCACCTTTAGAGATATATCTGAACTGAAAAAGCTTTACAAAAAAATGCTCGGAAGTATTTATCATGTAAGGGTTGAATATCCGGGAGCGAATTAAACATCAATTCCCTGCTGCATCTTTTTTAGGAAATAGAAGCGAGGCCACTACACTAAACGCGAGAATACCGAGGATCACCATAAGAGAATAGTGTATTGGGATTTTGTAAAGATCAACCAGCAACATTTTTACGCCTACAAAGAACAAAATAGCAGCCAGCCCATAATGTAAAAAACGGAATAGATGTACAATTCCGGCCAACGCAAAATAAAGCGAACGTAAACCAAGAATAGCGAAAACGTTGGACGTATAAACAATGAAAGGATCCTTAGTTACTGCGAGTATTGCCGGTATAGAGTCAACTGCAAAAATAAGATCAGTGGTTTCTATCAGAAGCAACACAATCATAAGTGGTGTTGCGTAACGTTTACCATTTACCGTGGTTACAAATTTATTACCATCGTATTTAGGTAAAACTGGCATCATCTTTTTAAAGAGATTAATAACAGGGTTGGTTTCCATATTAATTTTTGTCCCTTTATTGATTGCCATTTTAATACCGGTAATTACAAGGAATGCTCCGAACACATAAATAATCCAGTGGAATTTTTCAATTAATGTTACTCCAGCCCAAATAAAGATGGCTCTCATCAACAACGCTCCAACTACACCCCAAAACAACACTCGATGCTGATATTCTTTAGGTACTGCGAAGTAGGAAAAGATTAAAACAAAAACGAAAACATTATCTACACTCAGTGATTTTTCAATAACATAGCCTGTTAAAAACTCCATCGCCTTTTGCTCTCCCATAAAGTAATAAACACCCCAATTAAATATTAAGGCAAGAGCTACCCACACTGCACTCCAAGTAAGAGCCTCCATAAGTTTCACTTCATGCGAATGACGATGAAAAATACCAAGATCAAGTGCAAGCATAAGAAGCACAAAAGCATTAAACCCAATCCACAGGACTATTTTATTATCCATTTTTTTTAATTTAATTTATTTTTTTTACTGATCAGAGGCGTGAATAATATCTTTAAAAAATGGCAACGAGGCAATAGCTGTAAAACCTATAACGTATCCTAATTA
>JAYTNW010000073.1:0-6372 GCA_043748115.1 Bacteroidota bacterium
GAGTATGCACTAAAAGGCTACGAACTGCACATCACCGACTATCTTTTAAAACCATTTACATTTAATCGTTTTTTACAGGCCGTAAATAAAGCTCAGGAAAATTTAGTTCTTCATGCTTCGGAATCCAAGCCGGACTTTATTTTCGTAAAGACTGAGAACCGATTGGAAAAAATCATGCTTAATGACATTGTGTACATTGAAGGGATGAGAGACTACCGGAGAATCCACACGGTGAATAAAAATATTAAAGTGATGACCTTGCAGAATTTCAGTGAGTTTGAAACGATAATTCAACCCAGCGTAGTGTGCAGGGTACATAAATCGTTCATGGTGGCACTGAATAAAATCGAATCCATCGAGCGGAATAGAATAAAAATTGCAGACCAGTTAATCCCTATTTCGGAAACCTACAAAGAGGTTTTCTTTCAACTCATCAATAACAGGCAATAAACAGCATTCTATTTGGCAGACTGAAAACCTCAGGATGCAGACACAGTCCCTTGCTTTGCATAATAGAATTGTAGGCCCCCAAGGATTCCTCTTCATTTGTTCAAAAAAGAACAATGATGAAGAAACACTTACAAATAGGACTCATGCTAGGTATTATTTTCTTTGCCGGAAACACCTTTGCTCAAATAGAGGGGGCTGGATCAGAAAAAATCAAGGCTAAGAACGCACAAATTGGTACACCGCAACCCGTTAACATCTATGATTTAATAAATTCAATTGCCGACAGTTTAAACGAACATTATATTTTTCCTGTAAAGGCTGCAAGTATATCTATTTACCTTCAATCGCAACTTAAGAAGAATGCCTATATAGGCTTGCTGGATAACCCTGAAAAGCTTGCTGAACAAATAGGGCAGGACATAAATGTTGTACATCACGACCCACACATGCGTATAAAATTTGATCCTGGTTTTGTTCCTCAGGAAATTTACAAACCTACTTCTGAAGACATTAAACAAGCTAAAAAGTACTGGAAAGAAAATAATTACATGTTCAAAAAAGCGGAAGTACTTCCTGGAAATATTGGCTATCTATCTTTTAATTTATTTGTAGAAGATATAGAATCAGCCAAACCAACTATTGCAGCTGCTCTTAAATTTTTAGTCAATACCACTGCACTTGTAATCGATTTAAGAGAAAACATGGGTGGCAGCCCGGAAATGGTAAGCCAGATTGAAAGTTATTTTTTTAAAGAAAAAACCCACATGAATGATCTCATTAACCGTTCAAATAAGGACACTACTTTCTTGTATGCTGACCCTGCCAAATCGGAGGGTTTAAACCTTTCTATGCCTATTTATATTCTAACCAGTAAGCACACTTTTTCAGGAGCAGAAGATTTTACCTTTGGAATGCAAATTGCAAACAGGGCTATTGTGGTAGGTGAAACAACCGGTGGTGGTGCACACCCGCAAATGCCGTTTTCTGTTGGGCAAGGATTTGTGGTATTCATACCATTCGCCCGTTCTATTAATCCGGTTACTCAAACAGACTGGGAAGGAACAGGTGTAATACCGGATGTAAAAGTAACAGCCAATGAAGCTTTTATTAATGCACAGGAACTTATATTCAGAAACCTGTTATTAACAGCACCAGATCAGAAAGAGAAAAACAAATATTTATACTACATAAATTCTCTTTTGGCGAATGATCCAAATAAACAACTTGCCTTAAATAAATTACTACCCTTTGCAGGAACTTATGGCGGGCTGATAATCTATCCAGATAAAAACAAACTTTATTGTAAAAACAATAACAACGGAGGCGCTGTTTCAGTATTAAAGCATATATCCAATAATCTGTTTGTACTCGATAAAGAAGCGCAAATAGAATTTATAAGAGACGATAAAGGACATTATTCAGACATAAAAATATTTGTGAATGATGGGAGTATTTTTGAAGAAAAAAGAACCAATAACATTCATTAAATAAAGGTATCTCGATAATATTGGTATTATCAATTTTACTGTTTAAAGCCAAAACAACTAAATAAAATAATCATGACAACCAGTACCAAACATAAAATACTACAATCTGCTTTGGCAGAATAATCCCTTGGTAAATAATGAAGGTATCTAGCCTACACAAGATGCAAAACGGAAATTTGTTATGAGACAAGTTAAAGGAAGTATCGTTATGTCAATCTAATTCACCTACGTGAAGTTGCTGACTATTCAGCAACTCCAAACTGATCCGCAAAGTACTATTAGCGGAGAACATGCCTTATCAACTTTGCATTCAACACACATATTCCTTTTTAACTGAATCTGGAGGCAAGTTTGAAACATCCATCGTAGTATGCGGGGTGCATAAGTCGCTGACCAGTTAATGCCTTTTCCGAAACCTATGAAGTGGCTTTCTTTCAACTCATCAATAGTAAGTAATAAACCTCCGTTTATTTGGCAGGCTGAAAACCTCGTTATGCAGACACACCCCCTCGCTTTGCATAATAGAATTGTGCAGCCTCACGCATTCATGTTCTTTTGAGCAAACAAAAGAAATCATGAAAAAAAATCTACAGATAGGACTCATACTAGGTATGATTATCCTAAACGGAAACTCATTTGGACAAACAAATGGATCAGAAAAAATCAAAACGGGTAGAGTCACAGAATCCTATTTAGACCTTGTGCTAAATGTGGTCGGCACAAACCTGAATTACGGAAAATCAAATAGTGCATTAGCTGATTATAAGAAATCGGTTCTTGGAGCACAAGTCGGAGTGTCATTTCAAGCTGGCATTACCCCACACGTTTCAATAGTATCTGAGCTTTATTTTTTTATGAAGGGTGGTGCATTAAAAGCTAACAATCCATTAACTACCTCCAACACAAATATTCGCCTTTACACCCTAGAATTGCCTGTACTGGCTCGTGTTCATTTTGGTAGGTTTCATCTGAATGCGGGTCCATCCATTGCCTATAACATTTATGGATCACAGAAAAATGAAAACTCAACTTCAGATGTAGCATTTAATAATTCGGCTGAAAGCTTTAAGCGTTGGGAGGCTGGCGTACAAATGGGTGGCGGCTATACTTTCCACACAAAAAAGAAGACAGTTAGATTAGATGTTCGATACAACTACGGCTTAACCAATATTGCTAATAGCGGTGAAATGTATAACAGAAGCCTTATTCTAGCCTTGCATTTTGCAAAGCCGTGGAAAACCAATCCACTTGCAAGAAAATATAAATCATAAATTGAAAATGTCCTTACAATTTTAAACAAACAAGAAAATGAAATCAAACCAAAATAGCACAATCTTCACTAGTGCATCAACTGAGCGAGCCCCGATGAGTTCGCTGAGGAAGACCTCACTTGTTGCAGGTGTATTATACTTATTAACCTTTGTCTCCATTCCAACCCTTGCACTCTACGGTGCAATACACGATACGAACTATATCCTTAGCTCTGGGCCAGACACCCCTGCAATCATCGGTGGGGTGCTAGAGATCATCGTGGCTCTTAGTGGTATCGGTACCGCCATAGTATTATTCCCTGTGCTCAAAAAACAGAACGAAGAGGCTGCACTTGGCCTTGTTGCCGCGCGAATTCTGGAATCTGCCACCATCTTCGTTGGTGTGTCATTCCTTTTGTCAATCGTAACATTGCGACAGAGCGGAGCTGGAACTGATTCATTGGCCACCAGCCATGCACTTGTGTCCCTTTACGATCGCATTTTCCTACTCGGCCAAAGCTTCATGCCGGCCATTTGTGACATGTTGCTAGGATTCCTCCTTTACAAATCACGCCTGGTGCCAAGGACACTCTCTTTGATTGGGATGCTAGGAGCACCACTGCTAATCGTTGGCTATATGGCTATACTTTTTGGTGTGATCGATAGAATTTCTCCAATGGCAGCACTGGCAGCAGTTCCAGTAGCACTCTTTGAGTTTTCGCTGGGCATTTGGCTCGTTGTAAAAGGATTTAAGTCAACGCCTGTCGCCATTACTCCTGTACAAAATCTATTTAAACTGGCAGCCAAAGCCGATTTGAAGCCATGAGCATCCTTGCATTTTTATTCATCGGGGGTTTAACCTTAAAGGGTGTACAAATTCTTATCGAGTCATCGATTGATAGATTGAGTTTAAAATACGATACCAAGATTAGTTCACTTCCTATAAATGTGGAGCAAGAGGACTTCACTTCAGAAATGGAAATGGAAATGGAAGTTAATTCAAATTCCGTAAAACCATTAGGAAAGCAAATCTATATGCGTGCTGCTAGTTGACCAAAGTATTGATATTGCTCTGCACTCAATATGGAATAGCGCGCAACAATTATTTGAGTGTTACAAAGCAAACAAGCGAATTAAAGTTTACAAGATCAATCGATAAATAAGAGGTAAGAAATCCGATTCATAACGTAGGCAGGACGATTTAGAAGTCTCCTGACCTGCTTTAGAATTGGAGCTTCCGTGAGTAGAATTCTCGCACCTGCGACTTTAAAACATACGGTCGCACCCATTCGATAGAGCCGTAAATAATTCGGCATAATTTCACAACAGGCCAATACAATTCACGTTCAAAGTACATGGTATTTCTTAAAAGCAATCCTGCTCGAAAATATCATTTCTCGTTTTTTGTAATGTTCAACCCTTTAAATTCAAAACACAATGGCAAGTACCACAGAAACAGGTCACGCTAAAAATGTAGCGACCTTCGAGGATCTCATTAGCTTTTGTACAGGCTATGGAGCAACGTACAATCCGAGCAAAGCGGCATTAAAACTGCCAGCTTTGAACACACAACTTACTGCAGCCAACGCAGCACTGCAAGCAGTCAAAGTAGCAAAGACAGCGTACGACAATGCAACCAACGCAAGAGAGGTAGCCTTCAAGCCAATGAAGACACTTGCTACTAAAATCGTTAGTGCCTTGGCAGCAACTGAAGCCACTAAGCAAACCGTTGACGATGTAAAGACTACCAATCTGAAAATTCAGGGAAAACGGGCAAAAGCGGTAGAAAAACCCGATGCAAAAGCATTAGCCGAGGGTGCAGAACCCGTAAAGACGGCCTCTACTTCACAACAGAGTTACGACAAGTTGATAGACCACTTTGCGCAACTGATAGCAACACTAACAGCCGAGCCAAAATATCTGCCGAATGAGAATGAATTGAAATTGACAGCATTAAATACAATGCTTACAGACTTAAAAGCAAAAAATACTGCCGTTATAAATGCCACCACAGCAGTAAGCAATGCACGGATAGCGAGAGACAAAGCCCTCTATGCCGAAGGAACGGGCATGGTCGACACAGCACTTGACGTAAAGACGTATGTAAAGTCCGTATTCGGAGCATCAAGCCCCCAATACAAACAAGTAAGCGCACTAAAGTTTACAAAGAGAAAGGGTGACTAAAGAGCCCCTTCCGTTCCTTAGGGACAAGGCAGGGATAGTTTGACTATTCCTGCCCTTTTTTTGAAATAAAACAACGTATTTGGAGAAGCAAGCACCCCGTTTTACGAAACTCTCAATGTTACCAACGAAGTTGACAATGTGACTCACGAAACTGACGATGTGATTCACGAACCTCGCTATGTTGTTCACGAACCTCGTAATGTATCTTACGAAGTTAGCAATGTGATTCACGAAGTTACCAATGTGACTTACGAAACTAACGATGTTATTCACGAAACTGACAGTGTAACGGAAGAAACTTGTAATGTCTCAAGGTCTAACCCGAAAGTGAGGCCGACCCAAGCAGCACACTTGCCAAAGGCCACACATGCCGACCCGCAAAAACCAAAGCTTTGCCAAGAGTGCCGCACCCCCGCACCAATACTGGACAGATTAGTAAGAGTAAACTAAAAGATTCTCCAAGGTTGCCCACCGCGCTCGTACAGTTTCACAACAAAGTTTCGGGGACAAAGAACAAATGAATAAAAAACGGACAACCATGTACCGTGACAATCAATTCTATTACGTGACACCTTGACGACACACTAACGACTGACTTAATAGTTGAGAGAAGAAGGGCACATGTTGCTAACAAAATGCTTCTGCAATAGCGCGGTGAGGTGTAAGTTAGAAGTGTTATCTTCGTCCTACAATGACGCCTAACGTTTGTGCTTCTGCAGTAGCGCGCTTCCGAAGCCGCGTCCTGTCCCCGACACCAAACGTTGAACGAAGATAACACTTATAGCTTACACCTCACCGCGCTATTGCAGAAGCATTTTGTTGCCAGCTGGCCATTTCGTGCACATACCTAAAATGGTTGGTCAGTAATTTAGAAATTAATTTGTCCCAGACACGATCTTCTTAAAATAGTTGTCTGCTCCGTCAATGTAGCTACCATTACACATAAGTATTTCATTGCAAAATAATAGACGTCCATGTAATTGAGCTACTGGTGGTTTAGC
>JAYTNW010000074.1:0-3185 GCA_043748115.1 Bacteroidota bacterium
ATTTTTTACTTCCTAACTGTTACTTTCCCCTGTGCAATTTTAGCATTTCCGGTTTTAACGGTATAGTAATACACTCCAGGGTTAACATTTCTAGTGTCCCATTTTATTTGTCCTGATGCATTGGCAAAAACAAATCTTTTAACTTCCTTGCCCGTTAGGTCAGTAATAGACAACATAGCCTGCACATCAAGTGAAGGAATGTGGTAATTAAAAGTAGCTGTTTCTGTAGCTGGATTGGGCGATACTGTTACTTTGGCATCTGAATAATTTTTTGATTCTTTCGTACTCACCGCTGCTGGTGAGTTACCATGATAGGCCAATCTATTTCCTGTACCTTCTGAGTAATCTTCTTCTACACAAATGCCATAATAAAAGCACAAAGCGTTTTGGGCTAAGCCTTTAGCATAATTATTATCTCCGGCTGAAAAATTAGTCAGTTCCTCAATTTGCGTATTATTCAATACCCATAAACCTGTTTCATTTTCCAACAATCCTTTACGGAAGTTATAGAACCAAGAATAATCATTATAGGCCTGTAGTTGATCGTCAGAAAGATTAAAATCAATTGGAATTGTGGACAAAACCAATTCTGCATTTGGTAAATCACCAACGGCAAAATAATTTTCGATCAAATCGTATTTGGCCGAGAGGGTTTGCACACGGTTTAACCAATAATTGATTTGCTGGGGATAATTTGTTGTGTCAGTGGAGTCAATCCTGTCTGCGTCAATTGCATTTTTTGCATACAAATCTGCAAGCAATTTATCTGACCTTACACTCATTTGGCTGTTAAAATCGGCCAGCATGTTTTCAAGAGTTGTTCTTGGAGTGCCATCATCCCATGAGCCTGCAATAAGGTCAATCATATATTGAGGCATTGGATTGGGAATTTCTTGTTGCAAAAACCGCAGAAACTCCTCATCGCGTGTAGCATCGGGGTTGGCAAGGCAAATCATTAGCAGCATGGGCTGGGGCAAAACATTGCCAACAGCTACTTCGCGCAAAATATCCTGGGAAAGATAGGGTGATGCATCCAATAACTCATTGCGTAAAGTTGCAGCATCAGTTGACCAGCTTTGTTGAATTTGATTAAGCAATGCATTGGTATTGCCTCCATCTAACAATTGATTATAAGAGTATAATAAATTGAGATAGGCTGTTTCAGCGGTAGTGTAATCAGAAGTTAACTGCTGTATTTGAGAATTAGATAAAAGTTGATCGCAAGGAGGAGTGCATATATTGGAAGGGCACGTATTATCTGATGCCACAGGTATTGGTAATACCAAAGGTGCATTATACCGCGTTGGTGCATTTGGTGTTTTGAAGTAATAATTAATTGACGTAGTGGTTGTGTTATAAAAATCGGTAAAACTGCCGGGAAGTCCTGTATGCGAAAAAGTATTAGCGGCTGGACTTAACGTGGTGCCTTGGTAAGTACGTATGCCCACTGTGCTTCCGCCTTTATTGTTAATATAAAAATCGAAATTACTGTTTAAGCTATTAAGGTTACACAAATATTGAAGCCCGCTTGTGGTAGGACTGCTTGTGTTACGGTTAATACCAATAGAATAATTAGCATAACTAATACCTGTGAATGTGTTTTTATAAATTTGATTGGCAGCACTGCCGCAATTGTAGGTAGTAATGCCATATTTTACAACAGAGGCTATATAATTTGAAGAGAGCGAAAAGTTATTTTCCTCCATATTAAACCCACTGCAATTGCTATGGTAAATACCTGTTTGCGCAGTAGCACCTGTTTTTAAATTACGTCCGATTTTAAACATTGAAAGCTGTACTGCGAAATTGTTAACACTGCTGGCATAAATGCCATATACATTATCAGTAAAGGTGCAAGCACTCACATTAAAAGTATTGGTGCTGGAAGCCGAAGTTTTACTTGCATTAATACCCTGGTAAAAATTGGAGAAAGTAGAATTACCGTAAACTGTGAAGCCACCATTAATAGATTTTATTCCGGTGCTTAGCAGGTTAAACATAGTTTGCGAAGTGTGGTTGCTAAATGTGCAGCCTCCGAAGGTAATTCCATTACATCCATCTATGATTACATGCTGAGGTGTTGCAGCAAAAACATAATCTAAGTTATTTATAAATAATGCCCCTACAAAAGAACTTTTGTTGGAAAAAAGAACCGATCCTGTAAAATTTTGATACGGTTTAAACTCTACATCTACAATGCAGTTTTTAAAAGTACCTCCTGAATTTACGTTAATAATTCCTCCTGTGGTTAAATTATTAGTTATGCTTGTGTTACCATCATAGGCACGCGCTCCACACTCAGCATACTCAATAACAGCACCATTGGTAAGTGTTAACCTACCCTGCACACTTGGTGTAGTGTTTTGGCTAAGGTTTTTGTTGCCTAACACGTAAACCCCTTTCCAGGTGTAAGGCAACAGGCATGGGTCATTATCGTAATTGGAGGTGAGGGTGGTGTTGTTTAAAACCAAACTGCTGCCGGGGCTAATGGTAACCTTGGCATTAGGGCTAAATTTTATTTTCATTCCCGTAATAGTGAGTGTGCTATTGCCTGTAATTACTATTTCTTTAATTACTTGCGCATCGGTAATGTTTGAAGTTACATTCCAGGGGTTGTTGCCTGCTGTGTAGCTCCATGTGGTGTTGCTGCCGCTTCCAATGGTAAGTGTATTGCGGGTTAGTGGCAAAGGTGCTGTTAACGGTGTGGGTGCAATGGAAGCATAGTTTTGCCCATCTATTTGATTGGGAAGGATAAACAAACTTGAAGGTGATGCCGCACCCCCAGGGTTGTAAGCAGATGAAGGAGGCAAGGGATTGGTGAGGGTGAAGGAGGTAGGTATTGAAAGAATTGCTGGATTTAAAGAATTGGGATTAAACGCCCCAACACTTCCCGTTGAAGACGAAGCATACATGTTACCATTGTGAGATAATTCTATTTGGGATATACCGTATGTAGTCGATCCGGTCACTTGCTGAAAACTTACAGGAGCAGGTGTACCCGTAGTTAGATTAGCATAAAAAATACCATCAGTACCGGCACCCATAAATAGTTTTGTTACCCCAGCGCTTTGATAAAACTCTACACCCCTAAAGCCCGAAATGCTGTTACCCGATGATGCCGCTGGTATATTAAATTCGCGGTAAGAGCTGGCAACATAATTACCGTTTACCAATTCTAAATAATG
>JAYTNW010000075.1:0-3045 GCA_043748115.1 Bacteroidota bacterium
TGGAAGGTTGAACACCGTAACCAGCAAAATATTAAACCTAGAATTAAAAAAAGTTAAGTTCATCAGAAGCCTAAGTTTTGTGCAGGGAACCACGGTAAATTTTTTGCGTACAGCCTTTGTCTTTTTACTTTACTACCTCATTTTTCAGGAGCAAATAACACCCGGTAAAATGATGACATTGATGTTTTATTCCTTTTTTATTTTCGGGCCACTGCAAGAGTTGGGAAATGTTATTGCTATTTATCGAGAAGCGGAAGCATCCCTCAGCAATTTTAAAGAGATATTGGAAATGCCTGTGGAGTATAAACCGGCCAAACCACAACAGCTTAAACAGCTTTCTACATTCGAATACAATAACGTTAGTTTTAAACACCAGTCGGCTTCAGGTTATGCTTTGAATAATATTTCTTTTAAAGTTGATAAAGGCGAAACCATTGCATTCGTAGGCCCATCAGGCAGCGGCAAGTCCACTATGGTGAAACTTTTGGTAGGTCTTTATCATCCGATAGAAGGAGCAATCAAATATGATAATATTGATGCAAAAGAAATTGACCTGGACGAATTGCGTGAACAGATTGGTTTTGTTACGCAGGACACCCAGCTTTTTGCGGGCACCATCAAGGAGAATATGTTGTTTGTGAATCCAAGAGCAACGGATGATGATATATTAAATGCGCTCAGAAAGGCAGCTTGTCATACGCTTTTATCTCGCGCAGATCATGGCATCAATACCCTAATTGGTGAAGGCGGAGTAAAAGTGTCAGGTGGAGAAAAGCAACGTTTGTCCATTGCACGTGCACTGCTCAGAAATCCTCGATTGCTGGTGTTGGATGAAGCCACTTCTTCTCTAGATTCTATTACTGAGGAAGAAATTACAGAAACCGTTAAGGCAATTAATAAGGATAAAACCATCATCACCATTTTAATAGCGCACCGATTGTCAACCATTATGCATGCCGATCGAATTTTTGTGTTGGAGAAGGGAAACATTATTGAAACTGGAAATCACCAACAATTGTTGGATGAAAAGGGGCTATACTATGCCATGTGGCGTCAGCAGATAGGGGAGAGAAAGCACACGTTAACAACAGTACATGGAGCCACTGCTAAAGTTTAATGACTGTTGCCGTTATCTTGAACAACGTTTCAAAGAACCGTTGCCCGGGGAAAAGGCTCAACTAAAATTATCGCCACCTTACCGGGGCAGCATCATGCCTAAAGCGCTAAATGACTATCGCACAGGTGCTGTTATGCTTGTCATTACTGATTTAGATGGTAAACCGGGAATTGTTTTTATTGAACGTGCCGATGATGGCAAGGTGCATTCAGGACAAATAGCTTTTCCTGGTGGAAAGGCTGACCCCACCGACAGCTCACTTCTTCACACCGCATTGAGAGAGACAGAAGAAGAGATAGGCGTTAAATTGACAGAGGTTACACCGGTTGGCGAACTAACGCAGTTGTATATTCCTCCAAGCAATTTCATGGTTAACCCTTTTGTGGGTTTTACCAAAGGTGCTCCTGCCTATAAAATTAGTGATGGCGAGGTTAAGCGGATAGTAGAAATACCCTTGACGCACTTTTTTGATAAGGATGTTTTGACCACAATGACCGTTACCACCTCTCGTGGTGTTGCCGAAGTGCCATGCTATTCGTTGCTCGGTGTCCAAATATGGGGAGCCACAAGCATGATACTTTCTGAGTTTTTAAATTTGTTTTCCGAAACGTAACCTTCTTTTATTACCATAAGGTTTTTTTAATCCCAGTTTTTTACGGTATTAAGTTTAGCGATCTGCACGTTTTTAATTTCCATGTCTGCAGTGCTGCTTCCTACTCGGTTAATAAATGCCACTAAATAAACTTTATCCGTAGCATATGCTGCAGTATTGATGCTGAATGTATTGGTAAAAACACCCTGAGATTTTATTGCAGCAGCAGTGATTTCATCACCCATAGCATTTATGGAAAGCACCTTGCGCAAAACGTGGTTGTGTTTAAAATTCATGATAGGGTTGCCTTGGTTGTAATAAGCATGACCGCTTGAAGTGTTGTAGTTGTTCTTTTGATCGAACATGTTTCCGGTGCCTGTTACTTCTTCTTCAGTCAAATAAACGGTAAGGTTGTAATTTCCGGTAAGGGTGTCGCTAAAGCCGGCTTTCACTGTTATAGAAGCTACGTTATTGTCGAGTGTTGATGATATAGCCAACCCGCATTTTGCTGTTTTAGATAATGTCACACTTGCATTTGAACTGAATTGCGAAGGCTGCAACATAATATTGCTAAGCGATGGCACTCTATTGATCATTCCACTGGGATAGGCCGTGACTGCAAAAGTAGAGGTATAGGTAAAGGTTTGCGCTATGGACATTCCATCGGCATCATGTAGGCAAACCGGAATTATTTTTTGTGGATTTGTTGTTACGGCTTGCTCCAATTTTGAAAGTCCATCTGTACAATTTCCGAAATTGGCGCTGGTAAACATTTCAATTAATACTTTCTGGGAAAAGGTTGATGGAATGACGGAGGAGGTATCAAGAGGATCAACAGGGGCTGTGGGCGATGGATTTTCTGATTCGTTTTTTTTGCACGAGGATAGGATCGTTAAAAAGAAAGCTAAAAACAAAACATGCATTGCCGGTTTGTTCATCGTGTATAATTTAAGTGAAAGGTAAATTTACACCTACCCAAGATAATTATTTCGCAAATTTGCACTAAACATTACATGATCAGTCAATTTAACATAAGGGTATATGGACTGCTGGTTGATTCCGGCAATCGTATTTTGCTGTGCAAAGAGAGGTATCGCCAAATGGAGTTTGTTAAATTTCCTGGAGGAGGTCTCGAATTTGGAGAGGGACTTATTGATTGCCTTAAACGTGAATTTATGGAAGAAACAGGGTATGATGTTGAGGTTGGTGAGCATTTTTATACCACCGATTTTTTTCAATCTTCGGTTTTTGATGGCACTCAACAATTGATCAGCGTTTACTACTACGTGAAGGCCAATGGTTTTATCATTCCTCAAAAATCAACCGACATGCCTGA
>JAYTNW010000076.1:0-7260 GCA_043748115.1 Bacteroidota bacterium
CGGTGTTGACGCTATTGTTGCTGAAGGCTTTGAAGCAGGAGGGCACAATGGCAGAGAGGAAACCACAACGCTTTGTCTTATCCCGGCAATCCGTGATGCAGTTTCTATTCCTCTCATTGCCGCAGGAGGAATTGCTGATGGCCGCGCCATGTTAGCTGCATTTGCTTTGGGTGCGGAAGCGGTACAAGTAGGCTCGCGTTTTGTGGCCAGTAAAGAGTCATCGGCACATGAAAATTTTAAACAAAGAGTGATACGCACTGTTGAAGGTGAAACGGTGCTTACTTTAAAGCAACTGACTCCCGTGCGGTTAATAAAAAATGATTTTTACCACCAAGTGGCCGATGCAGAAAACAAAGGTGCCGGCAAGCAGGAACTGGAAAAAATTTTAGGCAGGGCGCGAAGTAAAAAAGGAATGTTTGAAGGGGATATGATAGATGGGGAGTTGGAGATAGGGCAGGTGAGCAGCATGATAAAAGAAATTAAACCAGCCGCTGAAATTGTAAAGGAAATGTGGCAGGAGTTTATTGAAGAAAAGGAAAAACTGAAAATGATTTTTTAAAGTATGGTGAAATTTGAGAGGATGGTTTTAAAAAATGGCCTTACAGTTATTGTGAATTACGATAACACAACTCCGCTGGTGGCCATGAATATTTTGTACAAAGTTGGTGCCCGCAATGAAGACGAAAGCAAAACCGGTTTCGCTCATTTATTTGAGCACCTGATGTTTGGCGGCTCCGTTAACATTGCCAGTTATGATGAGCCACTACAACGTGCCGGTGGAGAGAATAATGCCTTTACCAACAATGATTTTACCAACTATTATCTTACTATTCCTACTCAAAATTTAGAAACAGGTTTTTGGTTGGAGAGTGACCGTATGTTGAGCTTGGCCTTTTCTGAAAAGAGCTTGGAGGTTCAACGCAGTGTGGTGATTGAAGAGTTCAGGCAACGTTACCTCAACCAGCCTTATGGCGATGTGTGGTTAAACCTTCGCCCTTTGGCATATAAGCAGCATCCTTATAAATGGGCCACTATTGGTAAAGAAATTTCGCACATAGAAAATGCCGTGATGGATGATGTGAAAGATTTTTTTTATACTTGGTACAGACCCAACAATGCTATTCTTACTTTGTCGGGAAACGTACAACCTGACCAGGCATTTGCGTTGTCAGAAAAATGGTTTGGCGATATAGTATCAGCCGATATTCCTTCGGCTGCATGGCCTAAAGAACCTGCACAAGCAGAGAGACGAACGATGAGCCTTGAAAAAGATATTCCTGCAAGCGCAATTTATAAGGCCTATCATGCCGTTTCACGTTACCATAAAAATTTTCATGCTACGGAGTTGTTGGCCGATGTGCTTTCTGGTTCCAAATCCTCACGACTGTATCAATCTCTAGTAAAAGATAAAAAACTATTTAGCTCGTTGCAGGCTTATTTTTTAGGCGACCTTGATGAAAGCCTTTTTGTGATTGAGGGACATTTGAATGACGAAGTAGCAATGGATGTTGCCGAAAGGGAAATTGATAATGAATTGCATAGGATTTCCAATGAACTGGTGAGTGAAAAAGAGCTGACCATTGTGTGTCAAAAAACGGAATCGGCCTTGGTGTTTTCCGAAATCGGAATAGCGAACCGAGCCTTAAACCTTGCTTACTTTGAAATGTTGGGGGATGTAAATCTTATTAATAATCAGTTGGACACATACTCAAAAATAACCCGTGAACAAATTAAAGACGTTGCTGCAACTCTCTTTGTCCCAACCAATGAATCCGTATTGTATTACCTCGCAAAAAAACAAGAAGCATGATTAATCGCGTACAGGAACCTTCACTAAACCCTGTTTCAAAAATAGAGTTGGTTAAGCCCCGTAAAATAAAATTGAACAATGGAGTGGAAGTCAACATGGTGAGTGCTGGCGAACAAGAGATTGTTAAGTTGGAGCTTGTTTTTAAAGCGGGAGAGTGGGCGCATGAGCACGCTATTTTCGCCACCGCAGTAAATGAATTGATGGATGAAGGGACTACCAAACGTTCCGCTTTTGAAATTTCACAAGCATTTGATTATTACGGAGCCTATCTGCAAACGGAATGCACGCTTGATTTTGCATCGGTAAAACTTTACACGCTAACACGTTTTGCCAGCCAAACCTTTTCGTTGCTATTGGAAGTGCTTACTGAAGCAGTTTTTCCTGAAAAGGAAATCGCCACCTATGCTGAACAGAATATTCACCAATTGAAGGTGAGCCGTCAAAAGGTAGATTACCTGGCTAGGAAAGAATTTAACAGGCTGTTGTTTTCTGAACAACATCCGTATGGAAGAGTGGTAACTGAAAAGAGTTATTTGGACTTGCAATCGAAACAACTTATTGAAAAACACAAAACTTGGTATGCACCATCAAATTGTTTTATCCTGTTGAGTGGCAAGATAAATAACGAAACAGAGGATGCCTTGCAAGAAATTTTTGGTAAGTGGACCGGTGAAAATTCTGCGGCAACAGATCAACAATATCCCGCTCCTGTGATAGATGGAATATCGCAAAAACACATGATAACAAAAGACGGTGCTCTGCAAAGTGCAATCCGAATAGGGAAGGTGCTTTTCAATAAAACACATCCCGACTTTGTTCCTTTAACCGTTTTAACTACACTTTTGGGCGGCTATTTTGGTTCAAGATTGATGTCGAACATCAGAGAAGACAAAGGTTATACTTATGGCATCGGTAGCTCACTTTTATCCATGAAACATGCGGGATATTTTGTAATTTCAACGCAGGTGGGAAATGATGTTAGAGATGCAGCGCTTAAGGAAATTTATTTTGAATTGGATAGGCTTGCAACACAACCCATACCGATAGAGGAGTTAGATCTTGTAAAAAATTACCTCACCGGCTCGTTTCAACGAAGTATTGATGGCCCACTTTCATGGGCCGACCGCCTAAAATCCCTTATCACCTATGATCTAGGACTTGAGTTTTATGAAAACTACCTTGAAAAAATCAGTAAAACAACACCGGATCAACTTCAACAAATGGCCATAAAGCATCTTCAGCCATCAACCATGCTTGAGGTTGTTGCCGGGTAAAAAAGCATTGACTTTTCACTACCTTTTTTGTATATTTAACCTTAATTTGGGCAAGACCATAAAACAGCATCCCCAAATATAGGGATTTAGTGGTAAACCATTGTGGAAAACTTTCGTAGAAGATGTTAGAACTCATGGCATTGTATTAAAAAAATTTTAAATTTGTCAGGCAATTTAAAGCAGCTATGAACAAGAAAATTTATTTACTACTAACTCTACTCTTTACCATGGTGGTAAAAGTGGAAGCCTCACATTTATTTGGGGGGGACATTACTTGGACGTGTCTCGGAAACGGCCAGTATGAATTTCAATTACGGGCATACCGAGATTGCGGTAGCGGAGTTACCTTTCCGGCTTGGAGTCAAATAGAAGTTTACGGGCATCCAACCGTTTGCAACATCCCTTTTAATCTCGCGCTAACTCAATTTAACGATTTAAGCCCTTCAAATTGTAATTTTACCTGTGCACAGCAAAACCCGAATTCGGTTGAAGAGGTGATTTTCCGTACCAATCCTGTTTCGCTACCAGGTGTACCTCCCGCAAACGGATGGGTGTTTGCTGTGAGCGGATTTGCTAGGCCAACTTTGGCTAACCTTAATGGGGGCAATCAGGGTTTTACACTCCGCTCAATCATGTTTCCTTATGCCGGGTTAAATGCCAATCCTTGTTTCGATAGCTCACCTTATTTTGCTGAAAAGCCGAACACCTATATTTGTATTGGTTATCCTTTCACCTACAACCCCACTGCTGTTGATCCTGATCGTGACTCACTGGTATATTCGTGGGCTCAGCCTTTGGATGAACCAACCTCTAATCCCTGTACCCCTTTTGCAGCACCATTGATTCCTTTTTCTCCGGCACCTTATACCATTAACAACCAGTTACCGGGAAATGTAACCTTAAATCCACAAAGTGGTGAAATTACCTTTTTTGTGCCGCAAAACCCTGCTATAATTGGAAATTTTGCTACATGTATTAAAGTAACCGCTTTTCGTTGCGGAATAAAAATTGCTGAAGTTTATAGGGATTACGGTGTTAAACTTATTACCAATTGTTTGGTGCAAGGTACACCTCCTAATAACATTAACCTGCCTCCAACGTTAACCAAGCCATTTGCAAACGGTACTTCAAATGATACCATTGTTTATGTGGGCGATACTGTTCGCTTTCAAATTCAAGGTACAGATTTTCAAAAGAATTTGGGAGCGGGACTGGTTGGTCAAACCATTACATTAACGGCATCGGGTGATCAATTAGGGGTGCCTAATAATACTGATATGGGATGCGCCAATCCTCCTTGTGCCAAACTCAGCAAATTACTACCCAACACCTCTCCCTTTGCTAATTTTGTTGACTTTGTGTGGGTTACTAACTGCAATCATGTGGTGCCATCGGCTGGCTGTCTTCGAGTTAATGATACCTACTACTTTATTATTAAAGCCTTGGATAATTATTGTCCAGCCCCTGGAATATCCACCTCCACCATAAAGATACAGGTAAAAATCCCACCTAAATTAAAGGCTCCTCAAATTAGAGGGGCATCGGTGTTTGATGCAAATGGTAACGTGGGATTGTATTGGGAGCGCCCGGTAAGCGCACTTGCCTTGGATACACACTATGTTTTCCATTCTTATGAAATTTATGCGGCAACAAATAATGCCGGCCCTTACACACTCATTGACAGTGTTACCGGGAATAAAAATTTATATAAACAGAAAGGTGACACTTTAACGGCTGCTCAACTGGGTTTGATTGGCGCTAATGCGTTAAATGCTCCAGTTTATTTTTATGTTAGAACCCGTTCAGTGTGCGATGGTGATAGCATTTCAACTCCATCAGATACCATTCGAACCATGAAGTTGACGCATAGCATAGTTAATTGCGAAACTAAGTTAACTTGGAATTCGTTGTTTACAAAACCTTATCCATTCACCGCTGACACAGTTTATACCATTTACAGAGAACATCCGATAGGAAGTATTCCTGCCCCTATAGCTACTGTATCCAATTCATGGCCAACAGCAACCTATACGGATCCTTTCTCAAAAAATGTGTGCCGGGATAGTGTAAAATATTACATTGTGATTGGGGATACTTGTAATCTAAATATGTCTGCCACTCCATATAAGAAATGTATTTCTTATTCGACAAAAGATTCGGTAACAACGGATAATCGGTTTACTGCTAATATTGCTCCAACTGGGCCAACGTCTGTTTGTCCCGGTAATTGTGTAGCAATGAGTGCCAGCCCATCACCGATGAGCCCTTGTTTTACCTATGCGTACGCTTGGAGCAACGGAGCCATTACCCAAAACATCAATGCTTGTAGTGCAGGAGGATATTCTGCAGTAATAACAGCCAGTCCGAGCGGATGTACTGCTACTACACCTTCCTCAGTTGTAAACTTAAAACCGATTCCTTCAGCAACTATTTCTGTTGTTGGACAAAACACGGTTTGTCCTGGTGATAGTGTTGACATTAGAATTACATTTACAGGAGTAGGCCCATGGGTATATTCCTATAATGCCCCCGGCCCAGGATGTGTAGGTTCACAAGTGATCAACGGGCCTGCAGGTGGAACAATGACCAACCCTTTAACTTTACGTTTTCCTCCGGCATGTACATTTAATTACACCATGAATAGTGTGTTTGCCGGCTGTGCAGGCAATTTAGTTGGCAATGCAAATATTACTGTAAGAACAAAACCTACAGCGGTAATGTCGCTTACAGCCAATGACACTGTTTGTACCGGTGGTGCGAGCAGTATTCAAATTACATTTACGGGAACAGCTCCTTGGGATTACACCTACACAAACACCAACGGTGTACCTGTTTCTGGAACAACGTCTTCTAACCCATTTAATATAGCTGTTGCGCCAACAGTAACCTCAACTTATGGCTTGTCTTATGTGAAAGATGCCTGTGTTGGTACGCTACTGGCCGGAACACGCAAGGTAGTTGTGATACCAACTCCAACAGCTGCATTATCCGTGCTAAATGGCAATGATACACTGTGTTTGGGTTTAGGCACAAGCGTTAAAATTGATTTTACAGGTACCCCTCCATTTGTAGGTAACCTGAAAGATAACACCACCAATCTTTTAACAGCGGTTAACACCAATTCTTTATCCATTAACATACCGGTTAGCCCGTTAGCAACAACTACCTACACCTTTCAAAATTTTACAAGCACATCCAAATTATGTACAGGTCCAATAGGTGCAGGTGTTACTGTGGTAGTAAAACCATTGCCGACTGCAAACCTATCAGCAACCACCAATGCCACAATTTGTAGAGGTGACAGTGTGCGTATGCAAGTGTCGTTTACAGGAAGCAGCCCCTACAGTTTTGGTTTAGTAACAAACTCTGGTGCAGCTGTAAATACAGTTGCTGGAGTTTCTAATCCATATTTCTTTTATGTAAAGCCAACTGTCAATACCAATTACATCGTTTCAACAGTTACTGATGGGTTCTGTACACGCACTGGCGTTAATGACACCGTTCGGGTAACAGTAAATGCATTACCGACAGCCGTTTTATCTGGCACCAACAGTATATGTGCCGGTCAGGTTACCAACCTTACTATTAACTTTACAGGTAACGGGCCTTTTAGCGGAAGCTATTTGGCTACACCAGGAGGCGTAACTAATTTTAACGCTGTTGCATCACCATATATAATTCCAGTAAATCCTGCGGCATCCACTGTTTACTCATTGGGTACTACAGTAAGCGATGTTTTAAATTGTTCCAACACATCAGGTTTGGCAACGGCATCTGTAACTGTTAATCAATTGCCTGCTGCCAACATCAGTGGTAACAAAACAGTTTGTCAGGGCAGCGGTGATACCTTGCTGATAAACTTCACAGCCGGTGCTGCACCATGGAAGTTTTATTACAAAAATTCATTGGGAAATTCTTTTGGTCCAATAACAACTTCGAGTAACCCCTACAACTTAATTGTAGCCCCGGGGTCAACGGCCACTTATACCTTAGACTCGGTGTTTAGCGGAGTTTGTAAGGGTAATGTAGCCGGTAGCGGAGCCATTACAGTGAAGGCCTTGCCAACGGCAGTGATAACAACAGCAAATGATACGATTTGTAACGGAGGAAACACCAGTTTGTCAATCAACTTTACAGGCACTGCCCCGTTTAAATATCAATTGGCAGGACAAGGGC
>JAYTNW010000077.1:0-5635 GCA_043748115.1 Bacteroidota bacterium
AAAAATGCATCCTAAACTTTGGGCCTATGATGATGATGAGGGCGGTAAAAATTTACACGAAGAAGAATTCCTGAACGACCAGATAGCACGTCTTCGCAAGAACATAAAAACCTCTTATACCAAAATAACTAATTTTGATGCAGGTAAAGAAATGGTGGAGAACATTCCCAATCTTTTCCAAAATAAGTTAAATGTAATCGTCTATAATTTTGTTGATATGCTTTCACATGCACGAACAGATATGCAGGTGATTCGTGAACTGGCCGATGATGAGTCAGCCTATCGCTCCATTACGCTGTCATGGTTTGAGCACTCACCCTTGTTGGAGGCGATGAAAAAGATTGCCGCAAAAAATGTAAAAGTTGTAATCACCACTGACCATGGAACCATTCGTGTTAAAGAACCCTCCAAATTAGTTGGAGATAGAAACACCAACACCAACTTGCGATACAAACAAGGCAAAAATCTTAATTACGAAAAGCGTGATGTGTTTGAAGTAAAAAATCCCGCAGATGCTTTTTTGCCCAGGGTAAATGTGAGCACCACCTATGTGTTTGCCAAACAGGACAAATTCTTCGCTTACCCTAACAATTTCAACTATTACGTTAATCATTACCGTAACACCTTTCAGCACGGTGGGGTTTCACTGGAAGAGATGATTGTTCCTTATATTAGCCTTGTGAATAAGTAAACGCATCCGATCTTATGCTGGAGTTGGTTTGCCGGTCGTTAGACGATCTGCCTGTAATGGCTCAAAAAATTATTGCCGCTGTTGATCCACACCGTATCATTCTTTTTAAAGGAGAGATGGGGGCAGGAAAAACAACACTCATTAAAGACATCTGCCGTGAATTAGGGGTTTTAGCCACCGTTAGTAGCCCCACCTTTTCAATCGTGAACGAATACCTTACCTCCAAAGGCGAAAAAATTTTCCATTTCGATTTTTACCGCATTAAAAACATAAGGGAAGCCTATGACCTGGGTTACGAAGAATACTTTTTCAGCGGCAGTTACTGCTTAGTGGAATGGCCTGAAAAGATAGAAGAGTTAATAAATTTTGACGCAGCTATTGTTCAAGTGGAGGTTATAAACGAAATTCGCAACATAAAAATAATGGTATGACAATGACCGTTGGGGGAGGGGGAGCGTTTTCAACGCAATCTTTTATTTTGCCTCAGGAGAGTATGCTGGAGGTAAAAAAGCAAAAGCAGGAGCTCCTTATCGGCATTCCAAAAGAAGTGTCGTTTCAGGAAAACCGAATAGCCCTTGTGCCAGATTCGGTGGCCGTGCTCGTAAATAATGGCCACCAGGTGATGGTGGAAACAGGTGCTGGCAACAATGCAAATTTTACCGATACGGATTACAGTGAAGCAGGTGCGCGTATTGTTTACACACAGCGCGAAGTTTATTCCGCAGACTTAATCCTTAAAATAGCGCCACCATCGGAAGCTGAGGTGGAATTGATGAGGGATAAGCAAACCCTTTTTTCGGTGCTGCAAATGAACATGCAGAAAAAAGTTTTTTTTGAAAGACTTTCGAAAAAACGAATAACTGCAGTGGCTTATGAGTGCATGAAAGACGACTCTTCTCTTATGCCAGTTATTCAAGCCATGAGTGAAATTGTAGGGCGAACATCCATTTTAATTGCTGCTGAATATTTAAGCAACACTGCCGGAGGAAAAGGTGAATTGCTTGGTGCTGTTGCCGGAGTTCCTCCAACAGAGGTTGTGATAATTGGTGCAGGTACCGTGGGAGAGAATGCTGCACGAACCGCCATGGGCTTAGGTGCAGAGGTGAAGATATTTGACAATAACATGTATAAGCTCAGAAGGATTATTAAAAACCTGGGCACACGTGTTTACACCAGCACGCTTACACACACGGTATTGTTAAAGGCATTGAAAACGGCTGATGTGGCCATAGGTGCTTTGCATTCCCGATCAGGAAGAACACCTATTGTGGTAACAGAAGAAATGGTGAGTGAAATGCGTTTTGGTGCAGTAATTATTGATGTTAGCATTGACCAAGGTGGTTGTTTTGAAACCTCAAAAGTCACTAACCACACGCAACCTGTATTTCGCGATTATGGCGTGGTACATTATTGTGTGCCTAACATTGCCAGCCGCGTGGCCCGCACAGCATCTTACGCATTGAGCAATATTTTTACCCCTATACTTTTAAAGGTGGGCGATGATGGTGGGCTTGAAAATCTGCTATGGCGCGATCATGCTTTAAGGAGTGGCGTATATCTTTTCAGAGGAACCATTACCAATAAATACATTAGCGACAATTACCGCCTGCCCTTCCGCGACCTTAATTTGCTAATGGCAAGTATTACCTTTTAAAATAGCTTAAAGGAAATTAACGGTGTATTCAATTCCATTGATGGTAACAATAATGTATCCATCACATGTGCCATCACCATAATTTATTATCCTAAGTGCTTTGCCTTCGGGCATCAATTCTGCTTTTCCTTTGGTTATAAAACGGCAATCAGTTTCTATTCTTACAGGCTCCGTAATGGTTACCGTAAAAGCTAAGCCGTTAAATGATGTTCCGCTTGCTGTTCCTGTTACTTCATAAACATCATCTCTAACACCTGCCAAGGCATCTGAGGCGTAAGTAGTGCTTTCGCCTTCTATCCAGGTTCGCATGCGGTTACTGTTCCATGCCATTGTTTGCCCACTGGTGTTGCCCAAAGTAACATGCGTTTCAATGGTGAACACGGTTTGGTTGAGTGCGTTTTTGCCGCTGTTGGTCACCACCTTGGATCCATTCACTTTGTAATCGTTTACAAAATAGTTTTCGAACGTAATGGTGTGCGTTCCGTTAACGTCACGGTAATTACCCGTAAACGAAACCATGATTTTTCCTTTCCGTCTTTTACCATCCATGCAGGTTACATCAACTGCACCAAAATCAATGGTTACGGTTTTGGTGTTACCCGATACTGTTGAGGTAATGGTGGCTGAATTGCTGTTGTCGTTTCCTGTTCTGTAAGTACGAAGAGTCATTTCATCACATGCTTGGTCAGCAATTTTACTCACTTCTTCCAGCGTGTTCTCTGCGAAAGATTGGTCTTGTGCCATGGATGAGTCATAGTCTCCTGATGACTTAGGATCTTTTTCGCAGGATGATAATATCATTAAGCAGGCTACCATAAGGTATGAAATACCATGTATTCTTTTCATCGGTAATAATTTTTTTACAGTTTTATACGTTTGTGGGTGCAAAAGGTTCCGACTAATGAGCATACTTTTTTTCGGCTATCTAAACACCACTAAAGAGCATATAAATTGTAGTGCGGTCATCGCACAAATCATCAAAGTTTTCCTCAAAACCGTGTTCATAAAATAGCATGCATAGAGAGTTAAAATCTGTGGTAGCTTAATCATACAGGTAATTTTGCAATTAATAAGAATGGCATGATGAGTACAATGAAAAAAATAATTTTTAAGTGGATAATGGTCGCTAGCGCGGCATTGTGTTTACCTGCAATGGCCCAGCAAACCACCATCTACACCGACCCTGAGGTGCGTTATAAGATGGCCTACGACCTGTTTTTGAAAGAGAAGTATAGCGCAGCCAAACAGGAATTTTCAATGGCGCTTGAACAGAATTTGTCTGATGCATCACGTCAAAATGCGATGTACTTTATAGGAGTAAGTGCAGCAGAGCTTTTTCATCCTGATGCTGAACCCTTGTTGTTGTCGTTCCTGGAAAAATACCCGCAAAGCATTAAAGCCTCCTTGGCTCATTTTCAACTGGGGCGCATTTACTATAAGCAAAAAAAATACAGAGATGCCATAAAACATTTTGACGATACAGATGTCGCGTACCTGAAGAACGATGAAGCTACAGAGTATTATTTTAAAAAAGGCTACAGTTATTTTACACGCAAAGAATATGACAAGGCAGGAAAAAATTTTTCGCAGATTGTTAATGTAGAGTCCAAATACAAAACAGCTGCACAGTATTACAACGCCCATGTGGAGTATTCAAAAAACAACAACAAAGCAGCCCTTGAGCAATTTCAAAAGCTAAAAAACTCAGAAACATTTGGGCCGTTGATACCGCTTTACATCACGCAGATATATTTTGACACACAGAAGTATGATGAACTGTTGGATTATGCAATACCTGTGTTAAAGGAAGAAAAGACTCAGAATAAAACAGAGATTAAACGCTATGTTGCTGAAGCCTATTACCGCAAAGGGCTGTATGAAAAGGCCATTGTTTATTTTGAAGATTACAGCAAGAATACTCCGCAAACATCGAGAGAAGATAAATACCAGATTGGATTTTGTAATTACATGCTTAAAAAACATGAGAAGGCTGCTGAGTATTTTAAGCAGTTGGTTGCATCAAAAGACAAACTGGCGCAAAGTGCATACTTTCATTTGGCCGATTGTTTTTTAAATTTAAAAGACAAACAGGGTGCTCGTTCTGCATTTGAGTCCGCATCAAAAATGGATTACGACAAGGACATTAAGGAAGAGGCCATGTTTAATTTTGCAAAGCTAAGCTGTGAACTTAATTTTCAGCCTTCTTCCATAAAAGCGATGAACGATTTTATGGTGAAGTACCCTCAATCTAAACACAAGGATGAGGTGACGGAGCTGCTGGCGAGTATGTATTTGCAAACACGTAATTACAAGGAAGCACTGGCATCACTGGAGGGACTAAAAAATAAAACTGCTGCAGGCAAAGAAGCCTATCAAAAGGTAGCCTATTACCGTGGGGTGGAATTATTCAACGATCGTGATTACGAAAAATCAATCTCACTTCTTAATAAAGCCATTACCAATAATGTGGATCCGCTCATACAGTCGCAGGCTATTTATTGGAAGTCAGAAGCACTCTTTAACCAAGGTAAATATGATGAGGCTATCAAAGAATATCGCATTTTTATTTTTAACCCTACATCGATAAAACTATCCTATTACAACCGTTCAAATTATGATATGGGATATTGTTATTACAAAAAAGAAAACTACAAAGAGGCTGCAAATTGGTTTAGGAAATATGTGGGTAACAAAGAGCAAACTGATCCCAATCGCTATAACGATGCATTGGTGCGAATAGGAGATGCGTATTTTATACAGCGCGATTATGCAGGTGCTGAAAATTTTTACGCACAAGCGGTGAGCTCTAAAGCAGCTTCGTCAGACTATTCATTGTTTCAAAAGGGAATTATTTTAGGCATTGGCGGTAACATGAAAGGTAAGGCTGATGCAATGGATCAACTCACGTCTCGTTACCCAAAATCAAACTATGCCGATGATGCAACTTTTGAAAAAGGAAATGCCCTGATGGCAATGGGTAACGAAGATGATGCTGCCACAAGTTTCACCAAAGTGATTACTTCATACCCGACAAGCCCATATGTAAAAAAATCATTGCTCAATAAAGGACTCATTTATTACAACAATAAAAACGATGCACAGGCGCTGGAAACCTTTAAGCAGGTAATTTCCAAGTATCCAAGCACACCGGAGTCGGCTGAGGCTTTGAATCAGGTAAAAAATATTTACGTGGCACAGGGCACTCCCAATGCCTACTTCGACTATGTAAAAAAAATACCTAATAGCAGCGTGAGCAGCGGAGCACAAGACTCAATCACTTATGAAGCTGC
>JAYTNW010000078.1:0-3878 GCA_043748115.1 Bacteroidota bacterium
GGTTTATATTTATACCGAGAACCTTCTGAAGGGGCGCTTTCACTACCTTTTACAGGAGTCATTTTAGAGTTAAGGCTGTCGGTATTTATAGAAGATTGTACTTTCATTTTTTCAAGAATTGCCTTGGCGAGTACGCTTACAGAGTCCTTTGGATAGGAGGCCACAATGTCCTTGAGAGATGTTTCAAAAACGGGCTGCGGCTGGGTGTAACCAATAGATAACGCTTTTAGATAAGCGAACTTGGGCGCTAATGTGCCTCCCGGAAATAGTGAATCCGAGGCTGCTTTACGTTCAATTACATCAGCATACTGTTTATTTTGAAAGGCCCTGAATGTGTTTTCGTAAAACACCTGCATAATGGCTGTTTTGCGCTGCGCATCTTTATAGTAATTTGGGTTACTTATAATGCGGGCATATTCAGAATCGGCATATCCGTTTAAGATGAGGTCCTTGTAATAGTTGGCTTTGGGCTCATTGAAAATTGCCAAGTAACAACGGTATAGGTTATAATAAACTGGCAGCTTATACTTATTGTCAGGATAACGCTGAAGCATGGTTTCAAAATTGTCGGCTGACTCGGAAGGTTTACCCAGCGACTCTTTATAGATAACCCCTGCATTGTAATACGCTTCCAAAATTTTTGTGTTGCTTTCATTTCGCTGTGCCTCTGTTTTAGGCAATGATGCCAAATAGCTAACCTTACGCCCCTCACTGTTTAATTGTCTTATGCTGTCATTAAACACTTTTTGTGCCAGCTCAAGGCTATCAGCAAGTGCTGTTGATGCCTCATCTTCACCATTGGCAAACGCTAAAACAGATTCTTTACTGCTTCGTCTCCAGTTGTCCTCCAGCTTCCTGTTGCCCCACTTCTTGGTAAACTCTCCAAAGCCAAAGCTCAACGCACTTTGATTATAAAAATACCAGGCCGTGCCGGTAAGGCTGTTGCTGTTTGGCAACCCTTCACGTGTTACTTGAATAGGGTTGAACTGTTGGTTGGATTGCTCTTCTGTTTCCTTTTTTTGTTGCTCTGCAGAATCCAGTCTTAATTTTTCGGCTGCCTCCTCTTCGATTCTAATAATTTCATCAATTTTTCTTTCTTGGTCTGCGGCCGACATGCTGCCCATTGCCAACAAACTATCTTCTGTGGAAATTATATTTAGGTTTTTTATGAGTCGTGATAAATTATTTTTCTTGTTTTGTATCACTACATAATCAGGGTAATCAGAAGCAATAAATGCGGCTGCACTGTCGTAGTATTTTTGCGCTGAACGGAAATCATTTTTCCGTAAGCCAATTTCACCCATCTCCAAATAAGATATTCCTTTTTGATTAGTATTTGTGGTACTGGCGCCAACTGATTCTTTAAGGTAAGAAAGAGCCATGGTGGTGTCTTTCTCACGCATGGCTATTCCTGCTAAGGCGTAGTATATCTGATCCTTGTAGTCAGCATTCTTTTCATCCTTCAACATTTTCTGAAGTTCTTCTTTTACCTTATGAGCCTCAGCACTGTTCACATCAAAAGCGCGTGCACGATTTATTTTTGCGTTAAAGGCCATTTCATAAGGAGGGTTCATTTTAATTACCTTACGGTAAAGGGCAAAGGCTTGTTCATTGGAATCCAATTTTTGGTACAACTGAGCCAAAATGTAGGAAAAACGAATGCGGTCTTCCCGTTTTTTTGCAATAGATGCTGCCACTTTCATTTGTTCAATGGCCTTTGGGTAATTTTGTTTTTGAATATGAAAATCTCCTGCTACCGCTGCAAAAAGAGGTTTATATTTTTTCGGCATCTCTTTTTCATTCTTTAGATAATCTAAGAGATACTCTGCATCTGCCATTTTTCCCAATTGCATTTGCGTTTTCATTAGCCATATTAACCCTTCATAGCGTGTGGGATCATCCTTGTAAGTAGATGAAACATATTGAAAAGTTTCAAGTGCCGTCCAAAAATCATGCTTTAAGAACTGGGCTTTACCAATTACCATGTAATTATCCGGTATCCAACGAACACGCTCCTTGCCGCTAATAAACATAGAGTGGCGCTGAACAACAATAGAGCTTTTCTTTATCGCCTCATCCATATCGGCATTGAGGGTTTTCGCCTTTTCATCAGTAGCATAGCGAAAAACGCTTAACAGCCTGTCGTAATGATCTTCATGCGAGTTGGCAAGCGTTTTTGTACCTTCTTTAACACGTTCGCGAGCGTTAAAAAAACCATTGTAATGTGAAGTGAGGTTATGATAAGCGCGATTGACTACCGTATTTTTTTTGGTAGAGCAGGCGGTAACAACCACTAAAAAACCCAGCAAAATATAAAACGGAAGGGAGGCAATTCTTTTCAAAATAATACAGATAAGGGTGCGATAACTAAACTTTAACTGAATGAAATTATTGTGCGACTTACATGGCATGTTTTAATTACGATATTTGCCCGTAAACCAAGGCAAACATAAGGATAGTTTTTTGTTTCAGCAACGATGGCAGAGCAGCCGAAGAAAGAGCGTAAAAAATTAGGAACCAAACTACGGAATAAGTTCCGTTTGGTAATCATGAACGATGAAACCCTGGAGGAAAAAGCCTCCCTGGTATTGTCGCCCCTCAATGTGTTTGTGTTTGCAGGCACGGTTATCATTACCCTTATTACCCTTACCATTTATATTGTTGCCTTTACGCCTTTACGTGAGTACATCCCCGGATACACCGATGTAAAAATTAAGCGCACCACCCTTGTAAACGTGCTTAAAACCGACTCTCTACAGGCAAGAATTGATGCCCAGGAGCTTTACATCAACAACCTCAAATTTCTTATTACCGGACAGTCAAAAAAAACCGTTTCATTGGATACGGTTACGGCTCCGATTTTATATGACACCATCCGTTCCCTAACAAAAAGTGCTGACGACTCGCTATTGCGCGCAGAAATTGAAAACCCCAACAGCTACAACCTAGCCATTGGCGGGGGAGCAACATCGGGCTCTATCAGCAATTTTTATTTTTTTACACCATTAAAAGGAACCATAACAACCAAATACAACACCAACGATAAACATTTTGGAATTGACATAGTGGCAGGACCCGATGCTGTTATAAAAAGCGCGCTTGATGGAACAGTAGTAATGGCCGACTGGACTTCACAAACAGGCTACGTTATTGCCATTCAACACAACAACAATCTTTTTTCTGTTTACAAACATAATTCTGCATTGCTTAAAACGGTGGGTAATGTGGTTAAGGCTGGTGATGTAATTGCAATTGTGGGCAATTCAGGCGAAGAAACCACAGGCCCTCATCTTCACTTTGAGCTTTGGTACAATGGCGCACCGGTGAACCCTACCGATTACATGGCTTTTGAATGAGAAGACTATCTATAGTAAATTTAAAAACTTTGCCGTTTAAAAATCGAAACAATATTTAACCTACGGCAAGTTTATTCACATATTTCTCTATCAATCTTGGTAACGCATACTTTTCATGCAATTGATCCAATGAAATCAGAATCCAGTCTGACGTTAATTTTTTATTGAATGCGCTTTTTATTTTCAAGTGGATAAACACTGCATGTACATTGCGGTGAGTTAGCTGATGTAGATACTCTTCACTAACTGAAACAATTTTAAAAGAAAGGCCATTAAAAACTTTTTTAAATGCATCGGACTGCATAACGTGCAAGGCTGAAACTTTTGCAGGCGTTTCTATCAATGGAAAATCATACAGGTTGTGCCAAATATCCTTATTTGTTCTTTTCTTTATATAAAACTTGTTTCTGCTCTCTATCACAAAATAAAAAAAGAAGCGATCCTGAACTTTCGATTTTTTATCTTTTACCGGGAACAGCGCCTGTGTTTTTTGCTTAAAGGCCATGCAGAAACCAGAAAGTG
>JAYTNW010000079.1:0-16706 GCA_043748115.1 Bacteroidota bacterium
GACATCCTACAAGTGAACGAAAACTTTCTCCCAGAGATTGGAATGACTATTTTAAACAGGAAAATGCAACACGGGAGCAAACACCACAAACAAGCAAGGATTTGGGTGGCAGCGATTTTCATAAACCATCACGCATAAATCAGCTCGCCATTTTTATAAAACGCGATGTGCTGTCTAAGCTCAGAAATACGCAATATTTATTAATCAATTTTCTCGAGGCTCCAGTGTTAGCTTTTATTCTTGCCTACTTCCTTAAATTTTATAAGGATGGTGGCGACTATGTTTTCAGGGAAAACAAGAATCTTGCTGCCTTTATTTTTATGGCTGTTATTGTTGCACTTTTTATGGGGCTTACGGTAAGTGCTGAAGAAATTATCCGCGATCGTAAAATACTAAAACGTGAAAAATTTCTTAACCTAAGTAGAACGAGCTACCTTTTTTCAAAAATGGCAGTAATGTTTCTCATTTCTGCTATTCAAACGTTTTCATTTGTGTTAATAGCTAACTCTATTTTTGGGATCAAGGATATGTTCTTCGATTATTGGATCATGCTGTTTTCTGTTTCCTGTTTTGCTAACATGCTTGGATTAAATGTGTCTGCAACCTTCAGTTCAGTAGTTACTATTTACATTCTTATTCCTTTTTTAATTATTCCCCAAATCATCTTAAGTGGTGTTATGGTAAAATTTGAGGACCTAAATCCTGTAGTAACATCACAAAATAAAGTTCCACTGATTGGCGAAGTAATGACATCTCGCTGGGCGTTTGAAGGGCTGGCGGTAAACCAGTTTAAAAACAATAAATACCAGGCTCATTTTTTTGAAGTAGATAGAGCCATGAGCGAAGCCACTTATAAAAAGGATTTGTGGCTACAAAAAATTAACGATAAGGTTGCTGTCCTCGAAAAAAACAAGCAATCGCGTAACATTGATGAAGCCGTTGTTCTGCTCAAGAATGAGTTTGACAGGGAGACAAGAATGAATGCCTCGGGTATTTTGAGTCTAGAATACTTATCTGATAAAATGAATGATGCTGACGTAAAAAAAACAAAGGAGCAGCTGGAAGCACTTCGCAAATATTATGTGAGGCAATACAATTCAGCAGAAGCAAATAAGGACAATGTAATAAAATCACTTACCGATAAAATTGGTGCTGTCGGACTTGAAAATTTAAAGAACGAATGCACAAACGAAAGTTTGAATGACCTGGTGTTGAATAAAAATGATCTCACTTTAGTTAAAGAAAACGGTGATGAATTGGTACAACGCTTTAGACCTGTTTACATGCAACCTGACAGGAAATCATTTGTTCGTGCACCATTATATGTTTCACAAAAAAGTATTGCAGGAAAATACTACAGCACTTGGTGTGTAAATCTTGCCGTCATCTGGACGATGAGCTTGTTGCTGGTCATTACACTTTATAATGAAACCTTTAAGAAAATATTAGGCAGTATAGGAGCTCTTTTTGAGAGAATACAAAACGGGGTAACATTTAAAAAATCTTAGCCTCCTGTTTTCGCTATGGTAAACGGAAGTTTAACGATGGTTTGATAATCGTCACCAGCTTCCATGATGTCTTCATCATCCTCTTCGTAAAGCCATAAAACCTCAACAGCACTTTTGCCATTGTTTTGAAGCATCTCTAACTTTCTGAAAACATCCAGTAGGCATTTGCTGGAACTGGTGTTGAAATACTCCAGTTGCACAACCAATTTTGTTTTAGCCTGTGGCTGCTGTGCATACTGGTCCAGCCATTCATAAACAGGTCTGTAAAATTCAATAGAGTTTTCGGGGATGGATTTGCCTTTGATCTCCAACACACCGGTATCTTTCGAGAAACTGAGGTGAGGAGTTTTAATGCCTTGTTGTATGTTGAGGTTTTCCATTTATTTCTATGCGAATTATTTTACTGTTACTTCCAGACAAAAGAAGGAATACTTTTCTGAAACTTCGTTAAAATTATAATTGATCTTGTGGCCCGATTTTCTGGCAATATCTATCATCCCAAGTCCCGCACCACCTTTTTCCGACAGCTCAGTGCTGCTTAAGGTTTCTAAATAATAAGTCCTCAATTCTTCAGGATTCATTAGGTTGATTTTTTTTAGTTTGCTCTCGAGATCGGCAACCTTGTCTTTTAATATAAGATTTCCGGTAATGATTTGGTAGCTTTCACCTTCCCCTTTGCCTATCATAAAAATGGCGGTTCGCTCTTCCATTTCTTTGTCTCGGCTGTCCTGCAAGCTTTCCATGTGGTGGTAAACGTTTTGCAGGCATTCTACCAAAATGTGATAAAATTTTTTCTTTCTACGGGGTTCTTCCTGCACAATGTCAAGCCTCGATTCCATAATCTGGTAAACAGATGATAGCAAATCTTGCGTGATATCACCCTTAAACGAAAGGATAATGTTATCACGCTCCATGTTTTTATACAGGCTATAAATATCTACCATGTGTGTGCAAAACAAAGTTGTACCCGACAAAGGTAAAATTGATTATGTAATTTAAAAATCCCGGATACTTTTTTCGCTAATAAATTTTACAGCTCTGCCACATAAGGTATTTTGTTTTAATATAGCCGGGAAAAACAATTCTTTTCATGATTATCTTCCTTAGGGATATTTGTTCGGGCAAACGGGTGTTAACGCTCTTGTTGTTGCTGGTGTCTTTTTACGCTGGTGCAATTGACAGGATAGCATATATGGGTAAAACACCTTTTAAAGGCGACACTACCCGCTCCTTTAGCATGATGGTTGATTTTAAATGGGATGTATATGAAATACTTCCCGGTGGCATTGTGGAGGTAAAGAAAAATGCGAGGCCTGATATTTTTGGCGAAAGACTATTAGAAGGAGTGGTTCTACATACTCGGTTTTTGGTGGACACAGTTATGGTCAACAAGGTATTTTCGATGGCTTTTTCATTTTCAGGATCTACAAAAATTACGTTGAATAACGAGGTGTTGTTAAAGACGGGAGTATTTCTTGATAAAACATCCATTGATGCAGCAAACGAAAAATGGATGGTTAGGCGACAGGATGATTTTTCAAGTTTTATGTTTCGTGACACCATGGCTAGGTTTACCATTGAATATGTTCCATATGTTTTAAAGAAAAGGTTTAGCTGTAACATATCCATGGGGCAGCAGGCGTGGGCACATGACAGGCAGGATGAAATTGAACAAGAGAAAACCGAGGCTTATTCGTTAGGATTTTTCTATCTCTCTTTTGCCATCATTTTTTGTTTGTTATTTCTTTTCTCAAGGGTGTCAAGGGAAAATTTGTATTTCGCTTTGTTTTGTTTGTTTGTGGCTTTGTCATTTTTATTAGAAAATGCTACATACTCCAGCTATCTGCTTAATTTCTCGAATTATGCCGTGGGTATTGCCATTGAGCTGCTGGCTATTTTCTTTTCTCTGGTTTTTGTTAAAAAAGAGAAGTCGAAAATATCGCTTATTGTGATTTTTTTACTATCATGTATTTTCTCATTACCAGCCTTGCATTATCAGCTCAACTTTGGGGTTAATTTTTCGTTTTCTGTTGTGCTGTTATTGTCCATAATTATTTATGCTTCCTTGTACGCACTTTATTATTTGGTACAAGGCTTTGGCCAAAAAAAGTGGGAGGCAACAACCATTGCTGTAGGAAGCCTTACCGGGTTTTTTCTTGGAGCCATAGTCCCCGTTATACTGGCCGTAATCTTATCGCAAAAAAGCAATGATGTAAACGTTATGCTGTATTGGTGCTTTAAATACTTGCCTGAGCTTGGAATTTGTATTTATCCGCTCACGGTTGCTATCGTGTTGGGCAAGCGAAATGCACTCAACCAAATTCAATTGACCAACCAAGTAATGGCCATTGAAAAACTATCGAAGGAAAAAATAGAGAACGAGAAAGAAAAGAAGAAAATACTGGAAGAGCAGAACACCTACCTGGAAACAAAGGTGTCTGAGCGCACGCAGGAGTTGGCGCTAAAAAATGAACTTATTACTGAAAAAAACAAAGAGATTACCGATAGCCTACACTATGCCAGGCGGATACAAGGAGCCATTTTACCTGATCTAAAGCGCATTACTGCTGCATTGCCTCAATCGTTTGTTCTTTATTTGCCTAAGGATATCGGTAGTGGTGATTTTTATGCTTTTGCTCATAAAGAAGATTCAGTGATAATAGCCTCGGCTGATTGTACAGGGCATGGCGTGGCCGGAGCCTTTATGAGCATGATTGGGAGTTCGCTCCTAAACCAAATCATCAATGAAAAAAACATTATTAATCCTGCTCTTATCTTAGATGAGCTTAACGATGGGGTTATTCATTCGCTAAAGCAGCGAGAGAGCGACAGCAACGATGGCATGGACATCGCGATTTGCCGCATACAAAAAGATAGAAGCAAATTATTTTTCTCAGGCGCCAACAGGCCGTTATGGATCATCAGAAACGGAACGGTGTTGGCCTATCGCCCTGACAAGTTTCCAATTGGTGGTTTGCAAATTATACACGATGAGCGCTACCACTTACACCAGATAGACCTTGTGCCAGGGGATTGCGTTTATCTTTTTTCAGATGGCTATGCCGACCAGTTTGGAGGTAATAACGGTAAGAAATTAATGAGTAAAAAATTTAGAGAAGTATTACTTTCCATTCAACATATACCCATGGCCGAACAGAAGCCTTATTTGACCGATTATTTTGACAAATGGAAAGGCAGCCATGAGCAGGTGGATGACGTGCTTGTAATTGGATTTAAGGTGTGATGCCAATGATCGTTTATCAATTAATAGCTAATTTTACCGAACATTCTATCATTAAAATGTATTTTAAAACTGTTGCCGCCTGCTTACTGTTGCTTAACGTGTTAAGTTTTACAACACTTAAAGCGCAGGGTACAATAGGCTCTTCCAAACCAGATACCACCGGTGACAACAACATTAACATCAAGTTATCTGAACTTTTTTCAGAAAAAGACGAAGATGTTGATCGTTCTGACTCGGTAATGACTCAGGTAAACGAGCTGGATAATTTAGTAGATTTTGCACAGCCGTGGAAAATTAAAGTAGGCGATGACTCCACATGGGCTGCAGCAGGGTTTGATGATTCGCAGTGGGAAATATTTACGGACTCCATGCGCAAAAATTCCGCCTATGAAGGTGTAGCATGGTATCGAATGCACTTTGAAATTGATACCTCACTATACCATTTTCCATTGGCATTTTTTATTAGGCAATTTGGCTCTGCTACTGATGTTTATTTAGATGGAAAATTGCTAAAAAAATTTGGTATAGTGGGTGTTGACAAAACTTCTGAGGTGGCGGAATTTAGTATAAACCCCAAGCCTTATGCTTTCGTGTTTTCTCCTCAAAAAAAACATGTGCTTGCCGTGCGCTACTCTAATTTTCACAGGTATGAATCTAAAAGTGGTGGCATTAACCTAGGGCGAAATTTTAAAATTTCGGTGAAGCATCTTAACCCTGAAATAGATGAAGTGGCTGACTCTGGCAGATTTTTTTCATTGATATTTTTCGCCACTATATTTTTAACATTGGCTGTTATTCATTTCATCATGTACTTATACTATCGTGAAAAGATAACCAACCTTTATTACAGTTTATATTGCGTAGGCTTCAGCCTCGTTACTTTTTACATTTATTACATTCTTACCTCTACAGATTTCGCCTCTATTACTTTTTTTTCAAAAACGGCCGGTTACCTCGCACCGCTCATTCTTATTCCATTAGTGGCCATGTTACATTCTGTTTTTTACGGAAGGTTGCTTTGTGTTTTTTGGGTCTTAATCATATTGTATTTCATTTCATTGCTTGCCATTATTTTGGGTTTTCGCAAATTTGGTATAATGATGGAGATCATTCTTTTTTCCATTTTAATTGTAGAAACCATCAGAGTAATAATAAAGGCAGTAAGAAGAAAGCGCGATGGTGCTTGGATATTCGCCATGGCCATTCTACTAACACCCATTTTAGGATTTGTGCTTAAAGTGTTACCCTCAGAGATCAATTTAGGAAGCTTTTGTATGGATGTTAACAGGCCAGCAATTCTGTTAAGTGCTGCCATTTTGGGGTTGCCTTTTTCAATGGCTTTGTACTTGGCGCGCGATTTTGCACGAATGGGAAAAACCCTAAAAAATCAATTGAACTCGATCACTGAGCTTTCGGGAAAAACCATTTTGCAAGAGCAGGAAAAAAAACAGATCCTTGAAAACCAGAAAGGAGAACTGGAACGCAAGGTTGTAGAGCGCACACGAGAGGTGATGCAGCAAAAGGATGTGATTGAATACAAAAACAAAGAAATTACAGAAAGTTTAGTGTATGCCAAGCGCATACAATCGGCCATTCTTCCTGATCTCAAAATGATCTACAAAACGTTGGAAGAATCATTTATTTTGTATTTGCCAAAAGATATTGTGAGCGGAGATTTTTATGGATTTGCACAGAAGAATGACAGAGTATTAATTGCTGCCGCAGATTGTACAGGGCACGGTGTCGCGGGTGCATTTATGAGCATGATTGGAACAGCATTGCTTAATCAAATTATCAATGAAAAAGGAATTATTGAGCCTGCGGAAATATTGGAAAATTTAAACGAGGGCATTATCAATTCACTCAAACAGCGTGAAGGAGAATCCAATGATGGTATGGATATTTCACTGTGCTCTTTTGATTTAAAAAATAAGGAGCTGAAATATGCAGGTGCCAACAGGCCATTGTGGATAGTGCGTGGACGTGAGCTGCTGGTGTATAAACCCAATAAATTGCCCATAGGCGGCATGCAGGTTATGCAAACAGAAGGATTTCAGCAACACACCATTTTATTGCAAAAAGGAGATACCGTTTATTTGTTCAGTGATGGATTTGCTGATCAGTTTGGGGGTGCCAACGGCAAGAAATTAATGACCAAAAAATTTAAAGATACCTTACTCGACATACAGTACCTTTCCATGCATGACCAAGAAATCCATTTAAATCAAATGTTTGAAAAGTGGAAAGGTAATTTAGAACAGGTTGATGATATTCTCATCATTGGGATCAGAATGAATTAAGGAGTAACGACATAGCAAGCAATTAGCAGTTACATGGCAGTTAAAATATTGTTGGTGGATGATGAGCCGCATTTAGAAGTACTCATCAAACAAAAGTTTAGGGTGGCAATTAAAAATGGCGATTACATTTTTGATTATGCCTCTGATGGTTCCATTGCATTAGAAAAACTGGCAGCCGATCCTTCGATTGATATTGTTTTTACAGATATTAATATGCCCGTGATGGATGGGCTTACCTTGCTATCTAAAATAAAGGAATCTGGCTACACGCAAAAGCCCATTGTTATATCAGCTTATGGCGACTTAGGAAATATTCGTACTGCAATGAACCGTGGTGCTTTTGATTTTATTACCAAACCCATTGATTTTTCTGACCTCGAAAAAACCCTTGCAAAAACCATTGCCGAAACAGAAACAATGAGGCGTGGGGAGGAAACAAAAAAGAACTTAGACAAAGCACTTATTGAAAAGGCCGAAGCGCAACAGGAAGCGCTCCACAACCTAATGGAGAAAGAAAAGCTTATTGTTAATCAAAATGCCATGCTTGAAAGGCAGGTAACAGAGCGCACTGCCGAAGTAATGATGCAAAAGCAACTGATTGAAATAAAGAACAAAGAAATTGTTGACTCCATTTATTATGCAAAGCGATTGCAAGAAGCTATCTTGCCTTCCGTTAATTTGCTGAATGAGCTTTTTGCGGAATCTTATGTGTTGTACAAACCTAAAGACATTGTTGCCGGTGATTTCTACTGGTGGCAACAGTTAGATGACGATAGTGTTATTGTTGCCGTTGCAGATTGTACCGGACACGGTGTGGCGGGATCGTTGTTAAGTATGCTTGGTGTTTCGTTGCTAAATCAAATTGTGAATGAGAAAGGCATTGTGCAACCTTCAGAAATACTTGACCGCTTGCACTTGATGGTAATAGCTGCACTCAAACAACAGCAAACCAACAGCCATGAGGGAATGGATATTGCCATTTGTCATTTTAACCTTAAGGAAAAAACAGTGCGCTATGCCGGAGCTAACCGGCCGTTGTTATACATTCATAACAACGAGATCAATATTATTCAACCTGATAAATTTCCTGTAGGCGGATTACAATTGGAGGGAAGAAAATCGTTCACTCAGCATGAACTTGCTTCTAGTGTAATTGACAACCTGTACATGTTCACCGATGGTTACGCTGATCAGTTTGGTGGCGACCAGAATAAAAAACTGATGACAGGACGTTTTAAAAACATGATTCTTGAATTGCAAATACATTCCTTAACAGAACAGGGTGAGCTTTTGAATACATACTTTGAAAAATGGAAAGGTGAAAATGAGCAAGTGGACGATGTGCTTGTTATGGGGCTAAAATGGTAAGTGCACTTCTTTGAAAAAGGTAGGCTGCATTAAAGGCCAACCACACTTCTTAAACGCATAAGGTTATCTGCCTTTTGGACGTTGCGCTTAGCCTGCGCTGAAGCTGTCCAGTACGCATGCTTTTGAATAAAGTTGATTTGAAGCTCATGCCATTCGCCAGTGGAATAATCTTTTCCGCGCGAGGTCCATTCCTGTAAAAGTTTTTGAGAAATTTCTTCATAGTCATCTCGGCCTAAATAATCCAGGTCGGCATCGCAAAGTATTTTTTCCAGATGGGTTTTAGGCTGGGCAGGAAATTTTGTTTTAAGGATCAACTGGCAAATCACGTCAATGTCTTCGTTGGTGTAGCCGCATAAGGGCAACTGTTCGCGTGCAATGCGAGCGCTCTCTTCCTCGTGATTTTGGTAAAGATTAATAAAGCCACAGTCATGGAATAATGCAGCTGTTTTTACCAGCATAACTTCTTTTTCACTCACTTTTTCTTCTTTTGCCAGTATTTCAGCCTGTCGAGTAACATCTATAGTGTGCTCGTAACTGTGGTAGTACAGGTAGGGTGAAAGCTTGGTTTGCAGCAGGTTTCTGACAAATATTTCGGCCTTGTTGAAATCCATTTGTAACGGTAGTGGTTACCGACAAATATATTCAATATATTTACTCCGCAAAATATACTGTGTTTAAAAACCGGAAATATGATTGGTTACCCTGATAAACAAACGCTCATTGATTTTTTAAGCAATGTGTCGCTTTTCCATAATGCTGATAGTAAAATTTTAACCGACCTGTCGGAGAAGATTGTATTGTCGCAACTCGGGGCAAATCAAACCATTATTTCCAAAGGGGAAGAGGGCAGTACCATGTACATTGTTTTTTCGGGTCATTTAAAGGTGCATGATGGAGAATATACTGTTGCAGAATTGGGTAAAGGCCAGTTTTTCGGGGAATTGTCGTTGCTAGACAGTGAGCCGCGCTCCATGTCTGTTACCACGTTAATAGAATCTGTGATAGGAAGCATTACACGCGAAGATTTTTATAAAGTGCTCAACCATTTTCCTGCCATGACGCTGGATATTATTTCAGTGCTTAACAACAGGCTGCGCAACCAAAATAAGGTGCTGATTGATGAGTTTAAAAACCGGGAGGAAGAATTAACCCGATTGGTAGATATAAGAACTGCTGAATTGGAAGCCAAAAACCGTGAGTTGCAAGTTGCCCTTGAAGACCTCAAAAAATCGCAACAGCAATTGATACAAAGTGAAAAATTAGCATCGCTCGGACAACTTACTGCTGGCATTGCACATGAAATACAAAACCCGTTAAACTTTGTAAATAATTTTTCTGAATTGTCGCATGGGTTAATTATGGACATCAAGGATGCTGAAAGTGATGAGGAACGTGTGGAGATATTAAGCGACATTCGCATGAATCTCGAAAAAATCAATCACCATGGCAAACGTGCCGATAGCATTGTAAAAAACATGCTTGAACACAGCCGCAGTGGCTCGGGAGAAAAGCAACAAACCAACATCAATCAATTGGCTGTTGAATATTTTAACCTGGCCTATCATGGATTGCTGGCTACAACACCTGATTTTAGTTGCCACATTAATAAATATGTGGACGATAAATTGCCTCAGATTAATGCCGTTGCACAAGACATTTCACGTGTGCTGCTCAATATTTTCAACAACGCTTTTTATGCTGTAAAGCAAAAGAACACTGCGCTTAACAAGCCCGGCCAGCCTAAAGTATTTGAGCCGGCTGTAACTTTAACCACCACTCACAACAAACAACAGATTGTAGTAAGCATTAAGGACAATGGTTCAGGTATTCCTGCTGCTATCCGCGAGAAAATATTTCAACCCTTTTTTAGCACCAAACCAACAGGCGATGGCACAGGATTAGGGTTAAGCCTCAGCCATGATATTATTTCCTCGCATGGTGGTACCATCAAGGTTGAAAGTAAAGAAGGCGAGTTTACAGAATTTGTGATCACGTTGCCTTGTTAACCTTTTGGCTCTAAATTAAAATTACTTTAAGGTAGCAATTTGCAACATCCATTTATTTTTGATGGTTATTGTTTGTGTTAAATTGCACATCAGTTTTCTTTTTTTTATATTGAAAAAGCAATTACCTATGTACTTTGTAACATATTATTCCATTATAGCTGTCATTAGGTTAATCTTGCATTTTAACTAGTTGCTGTAGCTCCATTTTAGTTTGTTTTTTACTGTTTGTTAAGGTTTTTTTTTCATAAGGATGGAGGCAATAACAACCATGGTTTTTTAAATCGAATTTTAGTTTTTATGCTTTTCCCATTTGCCGTGATTTAAATTACTTTATGGGTTTCAACAGCATTTTTATTTTATTGCATACGTAAATCTATCCAAAGACTTCTTCAGTCTTTGATTTTTTTAACTGTCAAAATCAGCCATTGTTTGGTTGATAAAATTGTCTTGTTTTGATAGCAACTTTACGTAAACAAATAATTTTGAAGGGGAGCGTTAATCATTATTCCACGCTCAGCAAACTATATATCCTCATTAAATTTAAAAACACAACTTCATTCATTATTGGCAGTAAATAAGATTAAATAAATCATTTAACCAACCTGATTTTCTTTTATAGAAAAGGAGTCTAATTCGTTTTTTAAGTTCAACCTATTTATTATTTTTTAACTTCAGAAATGTATAGTTGAATAGGCGTTAGAGGAATGCTCAATTATTATGTAAAATATTCCTTTCAGGTAAAAATACTATGTGGAGAAAAGTTGAAAAAAACTCTTTAATTTGCGCACAATTAACTATAAATATGAAAAAATTATTGTTATTTCTCTATTCGCTGTTGCCGTGTCTTATACCCCCTGCTTTTGGGCAAAGTAATGTTAACGATAGCCTCGAAAGTAAACTTATTATTGAAAAAGCGGATTCAACTAAATTGAAACTAATAAAGAATTTATTCGATTCTAATTTTGGAAATGACATGGGCAAGGCCATGAGTTATGCCAAGCAAGGCGTAGCGTTTTCTGATAAGGTGAAAGACAAAAAGTGGCAACCCAGATTTTATGAAATGGAAGGTAGGATGCATGCGAATATGTTGCAGTTGGATTCGGCCATTTTGTTTTTTGATAAAGCCTTGAAGGGTTACGTGTTAGTTAATGATAAAAGAGGACAGGCTACTACACTTCAAAAGTTTGCATGGGTTTATAAAAGAAAAGGTGAGATTGATAAAGCTCTTCAGTCGGATTTGCAATCATTGCGCATGATGGAAGAGTTGAAAGATCTAAAAGGCATTAGTGATGGTTACACAAGGATTTCTGATGATTTAACGCGACAAGGAAAACTTAAGGAAGCGATGGAATATGCGCAGAAAGCTATTGCCATTTGTGAAAAGGAAATTTTTTTAAGCGACTTATCCTTTGCCTATTTTAATGCAGGGAACGTTGCCATTTCGTTGACTGATGATAAACTTGCCCTTGTTTATTATGATAAAGCCCTAGCATTAGCACGTTCGCAAAATGAAAGGGCGACAACCATGTGCGATTTTGCAAACAGCCGCGGCAATGCGCTAAAACATTTGAAGCGATACAAAGAGGCTTTAGTCGATTATCAGTATGCTTTGAATTTGGCAAAAGAAATAGATTACCCAAATGCCGTTTCTGCTACTATTGCTAACATAGGTGAAGTAAATTTGAGAATGGGAAAGTATAAAGAAGCCTTGACTTACCAATTGGAGACGGTGAAGTTGCAGGAGCAGAACAACGACCTTTCCAACCTCACAGAAAATTATATGCACCTTAGTTCGATTTATCAAAACTTAGGAGATTATAAATCAGCATTGTCATATTACAAAAAAGCCTACCTCATGCGTGACAGTGTTCTTTCTATAGAGAGCGATTCGGCTATGTCTAAGTTGATGACACAATATGAAACTAAAAAAAAGGAACAGACTATTGAACAGCAGCAAACGCAATTGGATCAGCAAAAAAAAGTTCAGCGCTTAGGCATGGGAGTACTGGCATTGCTGGCAGCTTTTATTATTTTTGGTTCGTTGAGTTATAGAAATCGTATGCAAAGCAACAAACTCCTTGCTGAAAAAAATGCAGAGAAGGAATTGCTGTTAAAGGAGATTCACCATAGGGTAAAAAATAATTTGGAGGTAATCAGTAGTTTGCTCGAATTACAGGCTGAAACCATTGCAGATGCCACAGCAAAGGCAGCAGTGCTTGAAGGGCAAAGCCGTGTACAGTCAATTGCACTAATCCATCATCAACTTTACAGAACTGATGATGTGGTAAACGTTGATTTTAGAAATTTTGTGGGAGATTTGTACAAGCAAGTTGAAGGGGTATTTAAAAAACCTGAAATAAATGTTCAATTTGAGGTAACCTCCAACACAACAAACATTGGCATTGATACAGCAGTGCCTTTAGGTCTTATATTAAACGAACTGCTTACCAACACTTTTAAATACGCTGTTAGTAAGAACAATAACAATAAAATCAACATTCAATTGGTACCACAACCTTCATTAGGAAATTTTGTAATGCGGTTTAGCGACAATGGGCCCGGCCTGCCTGCGGGTTACAATTTAGAAAAATCAACTTCATTGGGTATGCGTGTGGTGCAATTGCTATCGCGGCAGTTGGGTGGTAAATTAAATTTTTACAATAGTAATGGAATTGTATTTGAAATACCATTTAAAGTATAGTTTGAGCATATATGAATACACAAATTAAGATTGCAATTGTTGAAGACGAGCTTATCATTGCTGAAAAAATAAAAACTTTTTTGCTGGCCATGGGCTATTTGGTATGTGAGCCTGTTGCAGATTATGATGCAGCTTTAACAATGATTGAAAAGGATAAGCCTGATATACTTTTGCTAGATATTAACCTGAAAGAAAAAAAGGACGGAATAGAACTGGCAGAAACAATTAATGAACGCTATCAACTGCCATTTATTTTTTTGACAGCCAACAGTGATCTTATTACTATTGATAGAGCCAAGAGGGTAAAACCTCATGCATATATTGTAAAGCCATTTACCAAGGAAGAATTGTTTGTTGCCATCGAAATTGCATTTAGTAACTACAGTGCAAGTAAAGAAAGTTTAGCTTCATTACCGAAAACAACTGAGGTGGCGCTTAAGGATTTTATTTTTATTAGGGAAGGGCATCGTTTTATTAAACTGTTGTTTAAAGAAATAGTGTATGTAGAAAGTTGCGAGAACTATGTTTTTATATTTACACAAGACAAAGGTAAAACCATGATTCGCTCAACCTTTAGTGATTTTTTAAAGCAACTACCCCAGGGAAATTTTTATCGCACCCATCGCAGTTTTGCAGTGCAGATAAATTTGGTAGAAAACATTGAACCAACAGAAGTTTTTGCGTCAGGTTTTAATATTCCCATCAGTACAACTTACCGAAATGGACTGTTAAGTTTGTTGGGAATAAAGGAGTAGTTTTTTTAGGTATTGACTTTTGAAGTCACCTGTTGTTTACGTTAAGGCACCAGTTTTTTGCTCATTTACAATAGTAAACTAGGCAGAGCCCTTGTAGCGTAATAACTCTATCTATTTTATTGGGTAAGGAGTCATTTGATATTCCGTCACGGCAAAACCTTGTTTCGTCACATCCTGCTTCTGTTCCGTCACAAAAATTTCATGGTACAGCTATGCCATAGTAATTATGCAGCATAGTAAATTAAATACACATTGATTAAGATAGAAACAAAGCCAATGCCAATACTACACCTCCATACTTTAAGCATAAAAGGTGTTGCTTGTTCAAAATGCAACGGAGAATTAAAAAACATTAACAGCAAGTCAATAACAGAAAAAATCATAACCACTTTAAGTTTCGGTAAACTAAGAGCAAAATTTTATGAATGTGAAAAATGCAGAAAGCATTACATCGTCATTTAAGGAAGCATTTGAAAAAACAGTTAACAATATAAAAAATTAAAAGTGCTTAAAACAACCTCCATACCATCGCTTACTGAAAATACTCTTATACGGTATTTTAATTTCATTGTTTTATATCTCGCGCAGGGAATTCCTGATGGTATGTTGCTTTTTGGCATACCTGCTTGGATGGCTGCCAATGGTAAATCACCTGGTGAAATTGGCGCGTTTGCAGCTGCATTTGGTTTGCCTTGGAGTTTTAAAATAATTGCAGCCCCTTTAATGGACAGGTTTACCTATTTGCCTATGGGACGTAAAAGGCCTTGGGTTTTAATTGGGCAGTTGGGATTAATAGGCAGTTTTATTGCCATGGCATTTGTACCCGATCCGTTAAATAATTTAAATCTGTTTATGGCCTCGGCCTTTGCTGTTGGATGTTTTGGTGCTTTCCAAGATGTGGCTACTGATGGAATGGCTATTGACATTGTTCCAGTTAATCAACAAGCACGTGCCAACGGTTTTATGTGGGGTTCTAAAATTATAGGCACCTCTGTTTCATTGGCATTGGGAAGCTGGCTGATGCACCTGCATGGATTTTCAATAGCTATTTTAATGCTCTCTGTTATTGTTTGCCTCACCATGCTTTTTCCATTAATCTTTAGAGAACGGCCAGGGGAAAAAATATTACCCTTTACAAAAGGTGAAGCTTCTGTTGAAGCAAAGCAAATGCAGGTGGAAAACTGGTCTGTTATTTTTAAGTCACTGTACACTGTAGCTCGGTTAAGAAACAGTTTGTTTCTGTGCTTAATCCTGTTCATCTTACAAGGTTCATTTAATTTTATGGGTACACTAATGCCAATCTTTACTGTAAAAGCTTTGGGATGGACTGATGTTGCTTACTCTCAATTTTATGCTACAGCCAGTTTAATTGGTGGTATTGGCGGTATGCTATTAGGTGGAATTTTAATAGAGAAGTTTGGGAAAATTCGCATGATGAATATTTATTTTTTTATGCTTATTCTTCTCACAGGAGCAATGGTTTATTTTAATGATTATTGGATACATGTCTGGTTCATTAGCGCATTTATGGTGATATACAAATTTGTTTATGTTTTTGCTTGCATTGGCATTTTTGCTATAGCCATGGAGTGCTGTTGGAAAAAAGTATCGGCCAGTCAGTTTACACTTTACATGACCATTGGAAACCTGGGCCGTATTGCAGGTGCCAAAATGATAGGGCCACTAAAGGAACAATTCAGTTGGGAATACACCTTTTTTTCGTTTATAATCATGCTTGTTTTGTGTTGGGGATTGATGCAGTTGGTGAACATCAGCCAACACGTGGAGAAAGTATCTACGCTTGAATCAAAAGAAATAAATGCACTAATTAATAGTTAAAAAAACGGGTATGCCGAAAACCGATTAGAGTAGGCAATCATAAAACGTGTAAGTCGGCACGCAAATTACCGGCACCAAACTAAAATGAAAAAGTTAATTATTGGATCTGCAATGCTGCTGTGCATGCTTATCCTCCCATCCGTTTCTCATTCACAAACCAACCAGGCCGTTGCCGATGAAATTATTAGCATCGTTAAGGCACAATGGGCTGCAGAAATAGCAGACCCATCAAACACAGCAGCGATATTTAAGGATTTTGCTGACGAGTACACAGAATTCAACAGCGACTTCTCTACACGCTTGGAGGGAAAGGCCATCAGCATGAGATTGTCGGAGCCTTTGGGAAAAGACCCCAATCGTGTTGCAGCCGGTGAAATGCTTAACCCTAAAGTGCAAGTATATGGCGATGTAGCTATACTAAGTTACAATTTTGCAGGAGTGATTAAAAATAAGGACGGAGAAACAAAAGCCAGCCGTGCAAAATCAACGCGTGTTTATGCAAAACAGGGCGGCAAGTGGAAAATGGTACATGCCAATTTTGCTCCGGATCCATTACCTCATTATTAATAATACTTAAGGATGCAATTTATGACCTAGAAACACCCTAAATCCAAGTAGATGCTGGGGGTAGGTTTTTGAAACACGATAAATCGTTATTTGAAAACCTCCCTCAACTCTTCAAACATAAAAATGAGAACTGCATTTTAAAATACCCCAAAAGGGGTATTGTCAGGGTGCCGTTCAGGATGTATGTTTGTCCATGGTAAAAACGAATTGGTGAAGTGGCTATAGTTCACCTCTAATTGTGGATTTGCACCGTTAAGCAAGATTAAAACTTTAGATAAAACCAATAATTTAACCCGAAATTATTCACAGCTCACCCAAAATAAAATTGCATACCTCAAAATTTATTCTATATTTGCTTCGCTGCTTTTTCCGACCTAACTTTCAGCGGACTGAATCTAAATTCCAAAGACGATCTAAG
>JAYTNW010000080.1:0-5961 GCA_043748115.1 Bacteroidota bacterium
CTTTTTTACAACCTCATGAAATTTTTTGGAGATATGAAAACGTTGGAAATCCGGGCAACAATTTTACTCATGGTCCAACGATCATTCCTTTCGATCAACAATATTTAGGAAGTGGTGATTGGATTGTTACTGCTGAAGTACAAATTAATGGAGGTGTTATTGCCAGTATATCTGAAACAATTAATAATTGTACTTCAGCCAGTGGGGCAATTACTTTTTTTGGTCTAAATCCTGGAAGTAATGGTTGCTTTTCCGGGCCGGTGTTAAGCGGATCACCCTACGATCTTTTATCTTTTGATGTTGATGCAGTCAATAATCCAAACATAGTTCAAGCAACTGATTATGCAACATGTCCTAATGGCGATCTATTCGATCCCAATTCATGCTTATACAAGCCCGGTTGCCCATGTTATAATATATCTCTATATCCTCAAAATCCTATTAGCGACTACCCTTCTCATATTCTAATAAATAATGCTCATATTTTTTTCGCGGTTATTTATCAGGATCAGGGAAATAATTGGTACCACAACAATCCGGTTTCTAATTCATTTGTTTTAAGAGTATTTAAGACCTCACACACAAACGGCTTTTATGATTTTGAAGATAAAATGTTTTCGGGTACTTGGTACAAATGTTTAACAAATAATAGCTTAGATATTGGCAATGATTTAGCTCTTTGTCCGGGAGGGAGTGCTCAGTTGGGTGGTACGCCAACTGTTAATGCAGGAGAGCCAGCCTATATCTACAGTTGGACTTCGTCACAAGGTTCGAGCTTTAGTTCAAACTCAAGTTCAAATCCGATTTATATTGCAAGACCGTTCATAAGTGGAGAAACAAGCTATACGGATTTAGTAACTTTAAATGTCACTGACCATAAAAATGATATAGCCTTCAAAACAATTCATGTTTATGTTTCAGGAGTATCGGCAACTTCAATTACAGAAAATCTCTGCATCACTTCGCAAAACAAATTTTTGAACATCACTGCCACTGGAGGCTCTGGCACTTATTCATATCAATGGTCGCCCACACAAACTGCTGTGGCTACCTTGAGTTGCAGCAATTGTACTGCGCCTCAAATTACTCCTATAAGCAACACCTCGGCAGCACAGGTATTTAATGTTACCATAACTGATGCAACCGGCTGCACAACCTCAAGCACTGCATCAGTAAATATTCATACGAGCATTGCAACTGCAGATGCTGGCCCTGACATAACGGGAAACTGTCCCGGAAAAAGCTCCATCTTGCAGGGCAACTTCTCCAATGCCACTGATCCTACTTCTGTAAGTTGGGAGTGGCATCCTTTTGGTAAACCCACACAAATTTTGGCAGCCGGAACAGGCAATCCCGTTACACCATATAATTTATCCCCGTCTCCTCCAGAAGCAGCAGCTTTTGTTTTCCGGATAAATGATGGTGGATGTTATGCAGAGGATGCTATATACATTATACCAGACCATACCTTAGGTCCACAGGTTAATGCGGGAGAGGATCAGTATTATTGTTCTAATGTAAATACAGCCACGCTAAATTTTTCCTACTCGTTGTTAGGTTCCACATCGTTTGTTTCCGGAGTTTGGTCGGGCTTTAACGGATCCACACCTTGTAGCTCTTCTCCATGCTTGACTAATATTCATGTAGGGGAAAATGTAGGTACTTATACCGTTACTGCATCTGATAGTTGCATAGGAACTGATCAGGTACGTATAACACTTAATCCAATAAATTTTAAGAGTGTAAAATCTTATTTTCCATGTTTAGGCTCTACGGCTTCCTTGTTGTTAAATAATGCTGCCATCATTTATCCCGGGCTTGCATCACCTTATACTTACGAGTGGTCGGGCAATTTAATCAATCTTTTATCAGCCACGAATGTTGAAAATCCTGATTTTACTGCTTCACAGGTAGCTCAATTTAACGTAACAGTTACGGATGTTAACGGTTGCTCCAATTCAGCTTCTAATATTGTTTCCATGTATCCTATAACACAAACCGATCCTATGATTGATATTGATATTAAAAACAGTTGCATAAGAACGGAAGGAACGGATGCATGTTTTCATTTGAAAAATGGTATTGCGATTGATTTAATGGGAAATAATTCAGTAAACACATTCTCTTCCTTTACAGATCAATTTAGCTCATCACCGGCAGGTAACTGTAATGATTGCAGCAATCAAATGTTTGATGGCTACCGCTGCTATAATTACACACAACCAGGATCAGCTGATATAACTTACACTGTAACTTCAGCATGTGGGATTAAGTCAGTAAATAAAAATTTTAATATTAATCCAACTCATGCAATAAACGAGCAACTTTCTTATTTCGATGAGGTAACTATACAAACAGAGTTAAGTTCAGGCTTTTTCACTTACATACACGAAGCAATGAATTTCAGTGTAGGCAACCAGTATTTGAATACTCCATTTGCACAAATTACCTCTCCTGTTGATGTGCAACTTTATGCCGGTAACGATATAAATATTCATGAATTTTATGTTGATCCCGGGGCTCAATTTACAGCATCAATTATTCCGTGCTCACATTTTGATGCTTCAGCTAAACCACCTGTCATAGATACAATAATCAACAGTGAACAGGTTGTTCGATTCGAATTAAAACAATCGCAGGTACAGAGTAATGAAATTGCCTATCAGGAAAAGTTTAACATTTCACCCAACCCAACATCAGGAAGCGTAACATTGAACATTGGTTTTGCAAAACAGAAGCAAGCAGTAATAATCATTGAAGACCAGCTTGGCCATTTAATTGATAAAATAAACTTGGGCAAATTTTCTTCAACTACTTACAATTTTAACATGGCAAAATATGGTCTTTACGAGGGAATGTACAACATAAAACTTTTAGCAGAGGATAAAATGCAAATCAAAAAGCTTGTCCTGATCAGGTAACAATAATATATTTACTCTACCTCACCTATACGCGCTCGTATCCACACTCAACCCACGCGTTCCGCGCAGGCGTTTCCAAAAACCTTCGCGTTCGGGTAAGGCTATAAAATTTTCTACGTAAGCTTTCTCCACTTCAACAACAGGGTCGGTGGTGGGCAAAACAGGCACTTGCATGGAGTCATAAACCATTGGTATAAGCCCTATGTTTTTATTCAATTTTTTGTGCGCAAAACTTTTCAGCATTTTGGTTTGAAAGGGATCGGAGGCAATAGCAATGGTATTAAATCCTAGTTTTTGCGCTTTACGGTAACCATAAAAAGCATTCTCTGTACTGTGTTCTGCCTTTGTTTCAGTGTAAATATGTTCGTGTGGTATTCCCAATGCCTCTGCATACAAGGCCATTACTTTACCTTCTTCATAAGGTGTGTAAACGGCAGCACCGCTGTACATCACGTTTTTTGCAATTCCTTTTTCAAATAAAAATTTAGACCAGTAAATACGTCCTTTCATAGTGCGGCTCCACTTGCCATCTTCCAACGGCACACCTGGAACTATGATGACATCGTATTTTATAGTTTCAGCTTCTTTAAGTAATCGCAAACTCTTACGGGCAGAATAGGAACAACCTGTGCCTAATGCAACAGCAAACAAAATTGCTGTTTTGTAACCGGAAAAATTTCTGATAAAATTGACCACAAATAAAAAGCAGCCGTCAAAATTACGGCTATCCATTGCACTGTCCCAGTGCCACCCAAATGATCACAAACACCAGTATAGTACTCAGGCATCCGCCCCCTAATTTTTTAGCTCCATAACCAGCTATAAGCCCTCGAAATAAATTGTTCATCGTTTGTTTTTATTTTATTCAAATGTAGATAAATTTTTGTTCGTTTAAATGCCATGTTTAATTTTAAGTAAGTCGGCAAAAAAAATATTTTACTTAGTGTAGCTTCATGTTTAGGCCAATTTATTTGGATACTTTTGTTTTTTCTTCCTTTATGAAACGTTTTGTATTGCTCACCTTTCCTTATCTTTTTTATGATGGCATTACGCTGTTTCCTTTTATCATCATCAGGCATAAACGACTGTTGGCCGACAAAGCATTTATTAATCACGAACGTATTCATCTGCGGCAGCAATTGGAGCTGTTGATTATTCCATTTTATGTCCTTTACCTGATTAATTATTTAGTCAATCTTTTCATTTACCGAAGTCATCTTTTGGCCTACATGAACATTGTGTTTGAACGCGAAGCTTTTCATAACGAGAAAAACCTCAGGTATATTCATCACAGAAAACTATTTGGATTTTTGAAATACCTGAGGCCTATTCATTAATTGTTTTTCGTTAAACCTATTTTTCTTCAAACACATGAGAGTCGCGCATGGATTTTACTTTATCATGCGCCTGCTCAATGGCTTCGTGCTGACGCTTGATCATGCTGCTTAGGTTAGCAGAAAGAGTGGTGGTTGATAATACTTCCTCATACGCTTCCAGGGCTGCATCTTCTCCAAATTCGCAGGAGTTTAAAATGCCCTGTGCATCTTTTCCTGTTAGCGATGTTTTAAAAGCCATCCAGGCACGATAAACTTTTCCTGATGTGGTAGTGCCTTCTGCAGGGCGGCCATCCAAGGTTACCACAGCATCCACCAGCTCATTCCTAAATCGTAAACTGGCTCCGGCTTGCTCTTCAAAAAATGATTTAAGTTCATCATTCTCCGTCACTGCTGCCTTTTCGTAGCCATCAATTCTGTCGTTATTTATTTCAATTAAACTGTTGAGTTTTTCAATCACATTCTCTTTTGAATTTTCCATAATCTTAATTATTTGTTTTTACATCTCTTTTAAACTTTTGTGCCAATGGCCAAATTCCATTTTTTTATGCCACGATTGGGATATTGTTCCACATGGGTAATGTTCTGTTATTATAAAACTTCTTCATTTTAAGCTAACCGTTTAAGCTAACCATGCCATGAGGTGTGACCATGCGCAGGTTTGCTTTATTATGACCAAACGGCAGGTTATGGATTTGGTGATTTATTTATAAGAATGCAAAAGCCATGAAGTTAACCTCAGCGTAACAATGGGCAAAAAATTCATTAACATTAAAATGAAACCTTGGCACAGTTTTTTATGTTTAATATAGTAAGAACAAAAAAAATATGAGAATATCAAGATCGAACAGCATTAACCCTTTTAGTAAAAAGGAAGTAAGTTTCTGGGCTCGTCACTGGAACTTGAAAATATCACAGTTAAAAGATCTTTTAGGGGTAACAGGTAGTTCGCGCGTTGATACGCTCGAAAGTTACCTTCGACAAACGGGCTTGCTACAAAAATAGTTTACCTATACAGGTTGTTTTTCAGATAGGTATTTCCAATATCTTTTTGGCACATGTCTTAAATGAAGTTTTGTGTTTTTCCTTTCTGGTATGTTTACATTTTTGAAATATACCTTCCACAGCTCTTCGTAAAGTTTTTCATCATCTCCTAAAAATTCACTTATCCTCTTTCCGTTTTCTGTATGTTCATCAAAGGTCATTTCCATGGCTACAGTTTCTTTCAAATCATAGTATAATCCATACTTTCTTTTTAAGTCATATATCAACCATCTCTGGTCGGCATATCGTTTAGTAAAATGGTCATTAATAAGTGGCAACACATCAAAATCGGGTTCAACAGATGCAAAAAACAGATCTTCTTTCATTAACCGAAAACGGACAAAAGCCTCCATGCGGTGTTTTTCGCGATGAACCATTTTTGCCACCTGCGAAATTTTAAGTACCTGTTTATTGGCGAAATCGGTTTCAATATTTTGTTCGGACACAAAAGCATATTGCAAAAACTGCCAGATGGTGTTTTCTATTCCCGGTAAGCCGCTAAGGTAACAGCAGTATATATTTTGAACAGTAACGCTGCTCATCTTATCCTTTATTTTTTTCCACTCGATTGAGGCTGTGGCAGGGTTGCTTTCAACCTTTTCTATGGTTTCAAAAAAAGCTGGCGCGTTGTGTTGGCTCCGGCAGATGGAAACCTCTGCAAC
>JAYTNW010000081.1:0-3129 GCA_043748115.1 Bacteroidota bacterium
AGTTACATTTTATTGGCTTGGTAAGTGATGGTGGAGTTCACTCGCACATAAACCACCTGAAAGGATTGTGTACGATAGCGGCTCAACATGAGGTTAAAGAATTTTTTGTACATGCTTTTACAGATGGGCGTGATTGCGATCCGCAAAGCGGAATAAATTTTATAGCTGAATTGGATCAGCATCTTAACGTTACTGGTGGTAAGATGGCTTCAGTAGTTGGCCGTTATTACGCCATGGATCGCGACAAAAGATGGGAGCGTGTAAAACTTGCCTATGATTTGCTAGTGAATGGGAAAGGTGAACATGCAGTGAATGCCGTTGAGGCCATTAAGCACTCTTACAAGCAAGGAATAACTGATGAATTTATAAAGCCAGTGGCCATATGCGAAAATGGAAAGCCTGTGGCTACTATTGAAAATGGTGATGCTGTTATTTGCTTCAATTTCCGTACTGACAGGTGCCGCGAAATCACACAGGTGCTTACTCAATTAAATTTTCCGGAGTATGAAATGAATGCTTTAGCACTTCATTATACCACCATGACAGTTTACGATGATAAGTTCAAAAACGTAAATGCTGTTTTCAACAAAGACAATTTAAGCAACACCTTAGGCGAAGTGTTGGAGTTTAATGAGCGAACACAAATAAGGATAGCTGAAACAGAAAAGTACCCTCATGTTACCTTCTTTTTTTCAGGAGGAAGGGAAAAAGAATTCAGAGGAGAAAAAAGAATAATGGTGCCATCACCAAAAGTTTCCACCTACGATTTGCAACCGGAGATGAGTGCAGAGGGAATAAAAATTTCGTTGATGGATGTTCTTAAAAAAAACGAAGCTGATTTTGTGTGCATCAACTTTGCCAATACAGATATGGTAGGTCATACCGGAGTTTTTGAGGCAGCCGTTAAAGCCGCTGAAGTGGTGGACAGTTGTGTGAGCGAAATTGTTAGTGTGGGGTTACAGCACAACTATAGTTTTCTTATAACTGCTGATCACGGTAATGCTGAGCTGATGATCAATCCGGATGGTAGCCCCAACACGGCACATACCACCAACCCTGTGCCTCTTTTTTTAATTGAGGCAAGTAAAAAACACAAACTAAAAAACGGAAGGCTGGCAGACCTTGCACCCACTATTTTAACCTTGCTGGGCATTAATATACCCGCGGAAATGACGGGAGAGAATCTCCTCTTGAAAAGGTAAAGCTGCATTCAACATTTTTTTGTGCAAAAAGATCCTATTTCCATATCAGGACTTCATGCAGCAAAGTAGTTTATCTTGTACTTTTGCTTGTACTAAAAAACAAGCTTTGAAAAATTTCCTCATTTTTAGTATTCTATTTCTTGCCCTCCTCAACCGCACCCATTCCCAGAGCAGAATGTTTTTTGGCGCTTCTTCAGGCTTCATGTATTATAATGGCGACCTCAACGATAAACGTTTGGTGCCAAGCACTAAAATATTTAAGCCTTTCGCCAACATTAGTATTGGAGCACATATTACTAGACATGTGAATATTCAACTGCAGTATTACCACACCAAACTAATTGGAGCCGATTCACTCACTAATGAACGAGACAACATTCAACGTAATTTAAGTTTTGAAACACCGTTGGATGAGATCACGTTTGTTTTTACGGCACAGCTTTTTAGCAACCGCACAAAACGTCTTTTTAATCCTTATTTTTTTGCAGGCGGAGGTGTATTCTTTTTTAATCCCAAAGCCCGTTACTATGGCGATGATCCGGAACAATATGGAAAACTAGTTGCTCTACAACCATTGGGAACAGAAGGCCAATACATAAATGAGTCAGGTGCATATCCAAAGCCATACAAGCTTTACCAAGCTGTAGTACCCATAGGTGGGGGAATTAGCGTAAGGCTAAGCAGCAAATGGAAAATAAAAGCAGAATTTGCACAGCATTTTACTTTCACCGATTATCTTGACGATGCCAGCGGAAAATATCCAGGGAAATTAGATTTAAGCAGTACCCCTAATGGGGCACTTGCCGCCTATTTTTATGATAGAAGAAAGGTGGTAGGAACCACGCAATACAGCGACCCTGGAGGCAGAAATCGCTCCAATGCAAAACGAAATGACAACTACAACCACTGGGGCATCGGTGTAATTTACAATCCTGAAAAAAGAAGAGCAAATCATTATAGCGGGCCAGGATTTTTTAAACGTCTTTTCGGAGGAAAAAAAGGTTGGTGGGGAGGCCAAGGCAACGGGCTTTAATCCAGCGAAACCATTCCATCGTATTAAATTGACAGGCCTAATGTTTTTCAAAAAAAGCAATTTTTTAATATTGCGTTAAACCACCCTTAAACTTTTCTTAAAGTAGAAGTATCACTTTTGAAGCATGCAAAAAATAATGTTCTTATTTTGTATGCTGCTCATATTTTTGAGCGCCTGTTTAAAACAACGTGACCTGACACCTTCTATGTCGGTTAAAGAAAAAAACTCAACCATCCGTGAAAACGAAAAGACAGATCCTAGGGGTGTATTAAAAATAAACGAAATTATGGCAAGAGGATCCGGCTTTTTCAATGAATTAATACATAAAACATCTACGCGGAGCGGATGTGATTGGGTTGAACTTTATAACACCGGTGGCGATACCTTACTACTAGAAAAAGGAAAATGGTTTATAACAGAAAGTGTTGGCGACAACAAAAAATTTGAAATACCAGCGGTAAAAATTCTTCCTTACGGTCATCTTATTTTATGGTGTGACGGCATGGACACCACGGTTAGCCAAATTCACACTAACTTTTCATTAAGTAAAGATGGAGAAAACCTTTGGCTTTTTTACCAAGCCGATGCTGGACTTGTTGTTGTGGATCACCTTTCGTTTTCTTACCAAGAGAGTAATACTTCCATTGGGCGAAAACCTGACGGCAGCGAAAAATGGATTACCTTTTCTCGCCCAAGTCCTGGCCGAGTTAACTGATCTAGTTTAAAAAACACAAAAAATTACTTGCCGGATACGCGACTTTGCTGCGTCAACAATATGAAATGGTTATTAAAAACCACACTTGTCCAAGAAAAAAAAATAATCCCTGACTTTTGAGGGTCAGGGAAAAAGCCGAATGTTGTAGTTACTACACATCAACATAAAAGGCTATGGCA
>JAYTNW010000082.1:0-4978 GCA_043748115.1 Bacteroidota bacterium
TTTTCATAACATGTGGTTAATAAAACCTTAACACCATACGCTAACTTTTGCAATCTGTTTTTTAATTTTACAAAGTGAATCCTGTCCGCACAAAATCTCCCGCCATAGCAACTGCCATCACACTTACGTTGCTCAACATCATCTTGGGTGCAACCATTGCTTTGATTACCAAAGGCGAGGTAAACTTTCTCATTTTATCCGTTTCAGCCATTGCTACTTTTGTTGTATCATTTCTAGTTGTTTACTATTTTATTGACCATACTTTTTACGGCAAACTAAAGGTTATTTACAAAAACATCCTTCGTTTAAAAACAAAAGGCAGCGTTTCTACCCGTACCAATATTCATGATGAAAATATTTTTAACGAAATCAATAACCAGCTCAACAACTGGGAAACAGAACAGCAGATAGAAATTGAAGAATTGAAAAAAGCTGAAATTTACAGACGAGAATTTTTAGGTAACGTATCGCACGAGTTAAAAACCCCTATTTTTTCAGCACAAGGCTATCTTCACACGCTCATTGACGGAGGCATTGAAGATGATGACATCAATATGTTGTACCTTCAAAAATCAAGTTTAAGTTTAGACAGGCTAATCGCCATTGTGGAAGATCTTGAATCCATCTCTAAATTAGAAGCAGGAGAAATGCACCTGGAGATGCGAACATTTGACCTTAGAGATCTTGTGAAGGAAGTTATTGAGTCGCTTGAATTTAAAGCTAAAGAAAGACGGATAGTCCTTACCCAAAAGGAAAATTCTCCGTCACAGATTTATGTATTGGCAGACAAAGAACGCATCAGGCAGGTATTGGTTAATCTGATAGACAATTCCATTAAATACGGAAAAAACGAAGGTGAAACTACGGTCAGTTATTTTCTGCATAACGGCCATGTTGGTGTTTCTTTAAGCGATAATGGAATGGGCATTGAACAACAATACCTACCCCGCTTGTTCGAGCGATTTTTTAGGGTGGACAAAAGCCGTTCGCGCGATATTGGTGGCACCGGTTTAGGATTGGCAATTGTTAAACACATTATTGAAGCGCATGGACAAACTATTACCGTGGACAGCACAATCGGCAAGGGTACAACTTTTTCATTTGAGTTAAAAAAAAGCAAATAACAAGCATCCCTCCTCTTCTTTTTTTTATCAGGCATTGATGCAGTAAATTAACATTTGCTTAGGCACGTTAATATATTCATAACGTTGCCGTCACATTGCAATAAAACCTGCTTAGCATTTTTGTACCCGAAATGAAATGGTACATGAAAAGGCCGCTGCTAACATTTATAGACTTAGTTCTGTTCAGGATTTTCTTCCGCAGGTTCCAATGCCTTTTTATCCATTACGTTAACCCTAAGCTCTCCTCTTGAAATCATGAAAAACATCAGCGACAACAGTGGAAGAAAAAAAATAGAAATGGTTGTTCTGTCTGATGTGCACCTCGGCACCTACGGTTGTCATGCAAAGGAATTGTGCAGCTATCTTTCGTCAATACAACCCGAAACATTGGTACTTAACGGTGATATCATTGATGTGTGGCAGTTCAGCAAACGCTATTTCCCGGCTTATCACCTACAGGTTATCATGGAAATTATGCAGCTAATAACCCTCGGCACCAAGGTGCACTACATAACAGGAAATCATGATGAAATGCTGAGAAGGTTTGCCGGTTTTGAAATGGGAAACATTTGCATTGCCAATAAATTACTGATAGAGAAAGACGATAAAAAAATCTGGATATTTCACGGAGATGTATTTGATGTAACCATGAAAAACGCAAGATGGCTGGCAAAGCTCGGATCCTTCGGGTATGATCTTCTTATTCTCATCAACCGTTTTGTAAATTTTTTATACAGCAAAACAGGGAAAGGAAAAATATCTCTGTCAAAAACCATAAAAAACAGCGTGAAGAGTGCTGTAAATTTTATAAGCAGCTTTGAAAACACCTGTGCCGACATTGCAATAAGCAACGGCTATGATTTTGTGATTTGCGGACACATACATCAGCCCGAAATCAAAAAAATTAAAACAGAACAGGGAGAGGTGATGTACCTCAACAGTGGTGATTGGGTTGAAAACCTGACTACGCTAGAATATCAAAACAAAAAATGGAGTCTCTACCATCATGCCGAAGAGAATAAATTGACCATGCCAGAACCCAAAATAGAGTCGGCTAAGGTACTGATGAAAAAACTGATTGTTGAATTTGACAATTTAAAAACAGCATAACACACCAATGAAAATACTTTACGCCATTCAGTCAACCGGCAACGGCCACATAAGCCGCGCTATGGAATTTTTACCTGCCTTTAAACGCAAAGCAGACGTTGATATTTTAGTGAGCGGGCCAGACTTCTCCATAGATTTTCCATACTACATTGATTACCGTTTTAAAGGGTTTGGTTTTACGTTTGGTCAAAACGGAGGAATAAATTTTGTTGACACTTGGTTGAAGAGCAACATCTCAAGCCTTTTCCAAAACATCTCTGATCTTCCCGTTGAAAAATATGATCTGGTCATTAGTGATTTCGAACCTGTTTCTGCATGGGCATGTCACCTCAAAAAACTTCCCGTTGTGGCGCTAAGCAACCAATGTGCCTTATTGTCGCCCAAGGCACCTAAACCAAAAAGCATTGACCTTACCGGAAAAACAATTCTTAAATACTACGCCCCTTGCACATCACACTATGGTTTTCATTACAAGAGTTTTGATAAGAACATTTACACACCGGTAATCCGTAAATCCATTCGCGAAATGGAGATTAAGGAGCGAAACTATTACACCGTTTATCTTCCAGCGTATGCTGAAGAAAAGGTGGTTAAAAAACTTCTTAAATTAGACAGTGTAAGATGGGAACTTTTTTCTAAAACATGCTTGCAAAAAGAGATCAGAAAAAACGTAACCATATTTCCGATAGAAGCTAATCGGTTTACCAAAAGCATGGCTAACTGCAAAGGTGTAATTACTGCTGCAGGGTTTAGCACCACATCAGAGGCACTTTTTCTTAATAAAAAAATTTTAGTAGTTCCTCAAAAATCACAGTTTGAACAACAATACAATGGTGCTGTGTTAAATAGCATGGGCGTTAACGTAATCAAAGGCTTTAAGAAGAAACACATGGATGAGGTGGAGAAATGGCTAGAGAGCGACAACCGTGTAACCGTTGCATATCCTGACCACACAGAAGATATTGTTGATACAATACTTGGATCACAACATACAGCACATGTATATCGCCCTTACGCTGACGCTGCAAAAAGTCTTTCTCTAGGTTTTTAGTTCATTGAGTTGCATGTTATATTAGCTGCATTAAAACAAAGCTATTTTATTTAAAGCACAACCTTTGAAAAACAGCATTCTTTCAATAGAAAATTTCGGTTATGATTTTAAGTGGGGCGTTTCCACCTCTGCAGCGCAGATTGAAGGCTCATGGAATGTTGATGGAAAGGGGCCGAGCATCTGGGATACTTTTTCAGCGAACAAAAACAAGATAAAAAACAACGACAACCTAAAAACAGCGTGTAATCATTACCAACTTTATGAGCAAGACCTGTCTCTCATCCAGCACATGGGAATTTCAAACTACCGATTTTCACTTTCGTGGCCGCGTATTTTTTCACGGGGATATGGCGAAGTAAATCAAAAAGGCATTGATTTCTATAACCGCCTTATAGATGGTTGTATAGAGAAAGGAATTACGCCCTGGGCCACCCTTTATCACTGGGATCTGCCGCAGGCGCTAGAAGACAAAGGTGGTTGGATGAATCGTGATACCATGTATCGCTTTGTGGAATACTCAGCCTTATGTGCCCATAAATTTGGCGACAGGCTAAAACACATAATGACCATAAACGAGCCGGTGGTGTGTGCAGGCGCTGGTTATTTTTTAGGCGTACATGCACCTGGAAAACGAGGTGCTGCAAAATTTATTAAAGCTGTGCATCACCTTGCTTTAAGCCAAGCCGAGGCTGCGCGAGCGGTGAAAGAAATCAATTCCTCGATAGAAATAGGCACTACATTTTCATGTTCTTATGTGCAACCGTTAAACAGCCGACCTTGGAACATTAGAGCAGCAAAGCGAGTGGATGCAATGATGAACCGTCTTTTCATTGAGCCCTTGCTCGGCTTAGGATACCCACTGAGTGACCTGCCATTTCTATCGCCAATTGAAGAATATTTTAAACAGGGTGATGATGAAAGGTTGAAGTGTGACATGGATTTTATCGGCATTCAGAATTATACAAGGGAAATCATAAAGCATTCACTGCTTACCCCATACTTGCACGCCTCCTTGGTAAAAGCTGATAAAAGAGAGGTAGAAACAACAGCTATCGGCTGGGAGGTGTTTCCGGAATCAGTGTATCATATGCTTAAAAAATTTGGTGCTTATAAAAACATAAAAAAAATAATTGTAACAGAAAGCGGTATAGCACTCCATGACCAATTGGTAAATGGACAGGTGTGCGATTACAGACGAATAGATTACCTACAGTCACATCTGGCGCAGGTACTTAGAGCTAAAAACGAAGGCGTAAAGGTTGATGGCTTTTTTGTGTGGACGTTACTTGATAATTTCGAATGGGCTGAAGGCTATGATCCACGTTTTGGATTGGTGCATGTGAACTTTGAAACACAAACGAGAACGCTGAAGAAATCAGGTTACTGGTATAAAAAGTTTCTTTCAGGAAATAGTTAAACATTGGTCTCTCTGATAATATACAAAGGTCTGTTTCGCACATTGGCACTCATTCGGCTAATGTACTCCCCTATTATCCCAATACAAATGAGTTGAACTCCGCCAATAAAAAGAACAGCTATCATAATGGAGGTCCATCCTGGTACATAATCTTTACTGATAAAACGGGTGTATAAAGAATATATGATCCACAGAAAAGAAATAAAGGAAACGATAAAACCACTTGCCGTTGCAAACTTTAACGGTGCTGTTGAAAACGAGGTGATACCATCCAAC
>JAYTNW010000083.1:0-3664 GCA_043748115.1 Bacteroidota bacterium
AGTGTTAAGGAGCAGGTTACCTTGCCTCAATTTATTGATTTGGTAAATAATTATTTAAAACACATTGGCAATGAATCTGAAAAAGCTTAAAGGAACTGGAGTAGCACTGGTTACACCATTTCATAAAGATGGTAACATTGATTTTACGAGCCTCGAAAAATTGGTGAACCACGTGATTAAAGGTGGTGTTGAATACTTAGTGGTGTTAGGCACTACCGGAGAATCCGTAACGCTAAATAAGGATGAAAAAGCAGCAGTGCTTGATTTTATTTGCGATGTGAACCAGAAGCGTTTGCCTGTTGTTTATGGAGTAGGTGGAAGCAACACCCACGAGATTGTTAACCAGGTAATGGGAATTGATACCAAACAAGTGGATGCAGTTTTATCCGTTTCGCCATATTATAATAAACCTAGCCAAAGAGGAATTATACAACACTTTAAAACTGTTGCGCGTGCTTGCCCGGTGCCAGTACTCTTGTATAATGTTCCAGGTCGCACAGGAAGCAACATGACGGCAGAGACTACACTTTTACTCGCTGCCGAGGTTGATAACATTGCGGGCATTAAGGAGGCATCGGGAAACATGGAGCAAATCATGCAAATCATAAAGCATAAGCCAAAAGATTTCTTAGTAATAAGTGGAGATGACGGAATTACCTTTCCGCTAATTGCTGCGGGTGCTGACGGTGTTATTTCAGTGGTGGCTAACGCTTATCCAAAAGCCTTTGCTGAGATGACTAGAAATGCTTTAGGAAATAATATGGATAAAGCACGGGCATTGCATTACCAGTTTACCGATCTTATCCCATTGCTATTTGCCGAAGGAAGTCCGTCAGGGATAAAATACATCCTTTCACAAAAGGAAATTTGCCTGGATTTTTTCCGTTTGCCGGTGGTGCCAGTAAGCAAACCGCTACAAAACAAGATAAACGAGGTCATAAAAAATCTGAAATAGCCTTTTTAAACAGACATGCGTTACCTTTTTTACATGGGCCACCCGGCTCACTTTCATCTTTTTAAAAACACCATCACCGGCCTCAGAGAGATGGGGCATGAAATACAGGTGCTCATTAAAAAAAAAGATATCCTCGAGCAGCTTTTAATGAATGCTGGTTGGAGTTACAAGAACATTAACCCGGAAGGAAGAGCGGATAACAAGTTTTCCATTGCATTTAATCTCCTTAAGCGCGATGTTGAATTTTTTAAAGTGTGCCTTCAGTTTAAGCCGCATTTAATGGTTGGTACCTCTGCTGAAATTACCCATGTTGGCAAATTGCTTAACATTAAAAGCATTGTTGTAAATGAAGACGATGCCGAAATTGTTCCACTATTTGCCAAACTTGCTTACCCCTTTGCTACCTATGTTTTAGCACCTGAATGTTGCAGTGTGGGGAAATGGAAGTCAAAAAAAATTGCCTACAAAAGCTACCATGAACTGGCCTATCTTCATCCAAATAATTTTATTCCTGATAAACAAAAGCTAGAGGGAATTGATAGCTCAAGGCCGTTTTTTATTCTTCGTTTTGCCAAGCTCACCGCTCATCATGACGAGGGCCGCCAGGGCATAAGTACTGAAATTGCGGCTCAACTTATTGAAACACTAAGTACACGTGGCACAGTGTACATTACCTCTGAACGCGAACTTGAGCCACAGTTTGAAAAGTATCGCATTACCATTGATCCGCTTCACATGCATCATGCGCTGGCTTTTGCACACATGTACATAGGCGACAGTCAAACCATGGCGGCAGAAGCAGCAGTTTTAGGAACTGCCAGCATTCGGTTTAACGACTTTGTTGGCGAAATCAGCTACCTCGAAGAACTTGAACATGCATTTGGGCTTACCTTCGGTGTTAGAACCGCTGATCCTCAAAAACTACTACAAAAAGTAGGAGAGCTGTTGGAGATGCCCGACATGTCATCCGTTTTTAGGGCCAGACAAAAAAAAATGTTAGAGAGCCGGAGTGATTTCAATGCCTACATGATCAAACTTTTTGATGGGTTTTTTACCCAATAATTAAAGGTGATTGTTTAATACTATTTAATAACTATCTGTTTGAGCACTTGACAGTTTCATATGTAGTTCCTATTTTAGCATTCTTCAATTTCGGGGATTATTGATAATGCAATCATTCTAACCAGTTTTATCCGAGGAAGAAATTTTTATAGATGGATACAAATGTTCTTAATTTAGAACAGGTATTGGGAGGTAGTACTTTCTCCAGTACCGAGTTTGAACAGATTTTACCGCCCAATCGTAATAACAGGTACGTTTTTAACCTTGTTGAAAAATATGTGGATACAAGTCATAGCAGCACACTTCTAATTCCTGCTAACAGCGAGTTGGATCTGTCAGGCGTTTTTGATGATACTTACAAATCTATCGTTCATTTTAAACGCATCAATAATTTTCCTTACATCAACAAGTTTTTTGAAACGGTAAACTCAAAACTTCCGGTTGGAGGTGTTTTCGTTACCAAGGTAGAAACAACGGATTTGCGCAAGCAACGCCTACTCAACAAATATCCTCCGTTATTATCTCAAATTTATTATTTTCTTGATTTTATATTAAAGCGTGTCTTCCCTAAACTCCCCATTACGCAACAGATTTATTATTGGCTTACCAAAGGGCGCAACCGTTCATTGTCTAAAACAGAGGTGATGGGGCGGCTTTACTCTTGTGGTTTTAAAATTAGCGAAGAGCGTTACATCGGCAACCGCTTATACATTGTGGCAGAAAAATTTCGTGAGCCTGCTTTTGACGAGGATCCGAGTTATGGTATTATTTACCCCATGAAGCGTGTAGGCAAAGGAGGAAAGATTATTAACGTTTATAAGTTTCGTACCATGTACGCTTATTCCGAATACCTTCAGGAATATATTTATGAAAAGAACAGCCTGAAAGAAGGAGGGAAGTTTAAGGATGATTTTCGTGTATCACGTGTAGGCAAAATGCTTAGAAAATATTGGCTTGATGAGCTGCCAATGATATTGAATGTGTTTAACGGAGATCTTAAGTTGGTAGGGGTACGTCCATTGAGCCGTCATTACCTTAGCCTTTACTCCGATGAGTTAAAGGAAATGAGAAAAAAACACAAGCCTGGGCTCATTCCACCTTATTACGTTGACCTTCCGAAAACCATGGATCAAATTATGGAATCGGAAATGCGTTATTTACGCTCTTACGAAAAAAGTCCTCTTTGGACGGATGTCAAATATTTTTTCCTTGTTTTTTATACCATTATCTTTAAAAAGGCACGTAGTAATTAATCCAATTGGTTTTTATCGGTATTTGTTTTTTTAACACATCTTTGCAGCACTAAAGTTTAGCAGGATGAAAAAAACATTTTTAAGCATAATCATTTTCCTGGTGGCGCAAACAACTTCCTTTTCGCAGGATGTTTTTTATTCAATCAACAATACGCAGGTTTATGGTTTTTTAGAAGAATTGGCAGCAACCCATATCATTGATGTAAATGATTGCATTAAACCATGGTCACGAAAAACAATAGCATCAAAACTACAAGAGGCACTTCAACAAAAAGAAAAGCTGAGTAAAGGCCAACAGCAGCAACTTGATTTTTTTCTCAAAGATTTTAACACAGACATTTTGCCGGCAAAAACCTTCAAAAAGCGATTGGATCTCTTCTCTTATAAGGATACG
>JAYTNW010000084.1:0-1519 GCA_043748115.1 Bacteroidota bacterium
TGGAGATATGGCAGGTATAAAGGCCAGTTTCCGTGGGATAGATATGATATTGGAAGAGGGGATGAATGTGCGTGTTCTTCTATTTCCTGACGGAGATGATCCTGATTCTTTTGCACGGAAAACGGGAACTGTTCAACTCAAAGAATACATAAAGACCCATGCCAAAGATTTTATCGGGTTTAAAACAGACCTACTTTTAAAAGAGGTCGCCAATGATCCTATTAAAAAGGCAGTGCTGATAAAAGAAATAGTTGAAAGCATTTCAAAAATACCTGATGGCATTATACGTAGCATGTACCTGAAGCAATGTGCCGAGCAAATGAATGTGGCCGAGCAGGTGTTGGTAGCGGAGATAAATAAATTTAGAAAGGCGAATTTTAAAAAACAGGAAAGTGCGCAGGTGGAGGAAGTGCTTTCTCACTTTACCGAAACACCATCCGAAACGGAACAACCATCGGTAGAGGAGCATACTAGTTTTCATCAGGAAAAAGAAATAATTCGTTTGATGGTATGCTACCCCAACGATGTGATTGAGATTGTAAACACAAACGAGGAGCAAGCGGAATCTGTAAAAATAAATGTGATAGATTTTATTACAAACGAATTGGAAAGTGATTATGTGTTTGAAAATGATCTTTTCGGCAGGCTATTTTCAAGTATTGCTGAGGGAAAACGTGCGGGGTTAAACAGCAACCATCTAATCACCCACTCGGATGATAGCATTAGAAACATGGCCATTGAATTGATGACAGATAAATATCAATTAAGCGAGGAGTGGGCGGTTAAAGGGGTTTTTGTGAAAAAGGAAACAGCAGTGTTAAGCAATGCTGTGATAAGTGCCGTTTATCTGATAAAGATAAAACAGGTAGTTAAAATGAAAATTGAAAATCAAAAGCAAATTAAACTGGCCAGCGAAAAGGGAGATGATTTAATTGAACTAATGGAGATACAGCAGGCATTGGAGCAAATAAAAAATCAGTTGACTAATTATTTAGGTATTGTTGTAATAAAATAGCCTCACATTAAATTGAAGCGGTAACCAAATATGATTTGTGTAGTATCAGGAACCAACAGCAGCAACAGCATCACAGAAACCGTTGCAAAATTATATGCCGGTGAGTTAGAGCGTTTAGGTGCTCAAACACTCTTTTTCTCGCTCAAAGAATTAAACAACCATGTTATTCACGCCAAGGCCTATGAACGTGGTGATGCGTTGATTGACACCCTTTCGGAAAAATATTTTCGTGCCGATAAGTTTGTGTTTGTGGTGCCTGAATACAATGGAAGCTATCCCGGATTGCTTAAGTTTTTATTTGACAGCATGGACGTTAAAAATTTTGTTTATGGTAAAAAAGCGGCCTGTGTAGGCGTGGCTTCCGGCAGGGCAGGAAATCTTAGGGGCATTGATCAACTTTCCGCTGTGTTGCAGCACATGCAAGTAACGGTGATGCCATACATTTTTCCGGTTTCCTTAGTGCGAAACGAACTGAATGAACGCGGTGAGTGGATCAACCCTAAA
>JAYTNW010000085.1:0-7178 GCA_043748115.1 Bacteroidota bacterium
TTTTATCAGTTCGCCATCGTTCCACTCGTATTTATAGCCATCGTTTGGCTCCCAGTCAGCAAACTCTGCCATGGTGCGGGGTAGTTGGTGGGTTGTTTGAGTTGTCTGAATCATACTTTTTTTGTTTTAGATTACAAAAATATCGGCTACACTTATTTCAAAATTGGGCAGTACAGGGCTGGCCGAGCATATATCTGTCCCAGTACAAATTTTTACTTCCTTGTACGAAGTATAAACCTCTACTTCATATTCGTCAGGATAGACCAACCAAACGACATTCACCCCGGCCTTAAAGTATTCATTGAGCTTGTTTCTGACAGGTATAATCTGGTCATTTGTCGAAATCACCTCAATCACAAACGCTGGAATAATATTTTCTTGGTTGATTCTGCCTTGTTTAATTTGTTCTTTCGTAAAATAGGCAATATCAGGTCTTCGCATCTGAATTCCCGACAACATCACATCGGGTTCGGCCATTAGAGTGCCCGACTGATGATAATTTTTTGATATAAATAAACTGTTCAAAATTTCATACACGTACCATTGTTGTTGTTTCATTCCTGTAAATTTTATCAGTTCGCCATCGTTCCACTCGTATTTGTAGCCATCGTTTGGCTCCCAGTCGGCAAACTCTGCCATGGTGCGGGGCAACTGGTCGGTTGTTGGGGCTATCTGAATCATCGTGTTTTTAATTTAGGCTACAAAAATATCGGCTACACTTATTTCAAAATCGGGCAGTACAGGGCTGGCCGAGCATATATCGTTTTCGAGGCAAATTTTTACAGTTCGGCGTGAGGTATAAACATGGACACTCTGGCTGTCGGGCAATATCAACCAAATAACTCGCACTCCAGCTTTAAAATATTCGCCAATTTTAGCTTCTACTTTATTGATGTTGTCGTTGCCCGATATGATTTCTATCACAAACTCAGGAATCTCATCAACGCCTGCTTTTGTTTGTTTAACTTGTTCTTTTGTCAGATATGCAACATCTGGTCGACGTGTTTGAATACCAGTCAATTCGACATCGTATTCAGCAACTAACGTACCTTTTTTATTGTACCCTTTTTCAAAAAACAAATCTTGAAGTAAAGAATAAATGTACACTTGTTTTTTGTTCATACCTACAAATTTTATCAGTTCGCCATCGTTCCACTCGTATTTATAGCCATCGTTTGGCTCCCAGTCAGCAAACTCTGCCATGGTACGGGGTAGTTGGTCGGTTGTTTGAGTTGTTTGAATCATAGTATTTTTTATTTTACTGTCAAATATAATCAACTCAAATATAACTAAAAAATCACCTATTGGCCTAATTTATCAATTTTAATAATTTGAGCCTCAGCTACATTTGTTTTTTAGATAGAAACCCCGTAATTTTGCGGCTTGATTGCAAAACAGACCGTGAACAAAAAGCCGCTGGTCTTTGAGACAAAAATAATTAACAACAACTAAAATGGCACGTGATTTAAGATTCACAAGAAACATTGGTATTGCTGCACACATTGATGCAGGCAAAACAACAACCACTGAGCGTATCCTTTATTATTCGGGCGTAAGCCACAAAATCGGTGAGGTACACGACGGTGCCGCAACCATGGACTGGATGGCGCAGGAGCAAGAGCGTGGTATTACTATTACCTCAGCCGCTACCACTGTGGACTGGACATACCGCAATGAAAAATACCACATCAATATCATTGACACACCTGGCCACGTGGACTTTACGGTAGAGGTAAACCGCTCACTTCGTGTATTGGACGGTTTGGTGTTTTTGTTTTCGGCCGTTGATGGCGTTGAGCCACAGTCTGAAACCAACTGGCGTTTGGCCAATAACTATAACGTAACACGTTTGTGTTTTGTGAATAAAATGGACCGTGCCGGTGCCGACTTTTTAAATGTGGTAAAGCAGGTACGTGAAATGTTGGGAGGCAATCCTTTGCCGTTACAAATCCCAATTGGTTCTGAAGATAAATTCCGTGGTGTTGTTGATCTTATCAATTTCAAAGGAATTGAATGGAATGAGCACGATCAAGGAATGACATTTAAAGAAGTTCCGATCCCTGCTGATATTTTAGATGAAGCAACTGAGTGGAGAGGTAAATTACTTGAGTCTATTGCTGAGTTTGATGATACCTTAATGGAGAAGTTTTTTGTGGATCCAAACTCCATGACAGAAAGAGAAATTCTGGATGCTTTACGTAAAGCCTGCCTTGCAGGTAAGGTAGTTCCAATGGTTTGTGGATCATCTTTCAAAAACAAAGGTGTTCAAACCATGCTTGATCTTGTGATGGAATTAATGCCTAGTCCTTTAGATAAGGAAAGCATTACAGGTACAAATCCTGACACAGGAGAAGAGATCAGTCGCAAGCCTGATGTAAAAGAGCCTTTTGCAGCGCTAGCTTTTAAAATTGCTACTGATCCTTTCGTAGGACGTCTTGCATATTTCCGTGCTTATTCAGGTAAGTTAGAGTCAGGATCATATGTGTTGAATACGCGCAGTGGAAACAAGGAGCGTATCTCTCGTATTTTCCAGATGCATGCCAACAAGCAAAATCAAATCCCTGAAATTGAAGCAGGTGATATTGGAGCAGCAGTAGGATTTAAAGATATAAAAACCGGAGATACGTTATGCGCTGAAAATGCACCTATCGTTCTCGAAGCAATGAATTTCCCTGAACCGGTAATTGGTTTAGCGGTTGAGCCTAAAACACAGGCCGACATGGAAAAATTAGGAATGGCGCTTGGAAAATTAGCAGAAGAGGATCCTACTTTCCGTGTAAAAACAGATGAAGACACTGGACAAACCGTTATCAGCGGAATGGGCGAGCTTCACTTGGAAATTATTGTAGATCGTTTAAGAAGAGAGTTCAAGGTAGAATGTAACCAAGGCGCTCCTGAAGTTTCTTACAAAGAGGCTATCACAGGAACTGTTACACACCGTGAAGTATATAAAAAGCAAACAGGTGGACGCGGTAAATTTGCTGACATGGTGGTTACCATTAGCCCTGTTGATGCTGATTTTGACATGACTGGTAAATCAGGAGGATTACAGTTCGTCAACCAAATTTCTGGTGGTAATATTCCTCGCGAATTTATTCCGGCAATTGAAAAAGGATTTAAGGCAGCTATGGTAAACGGAGTTTTAGCCGGGTATCAGTTGGATAGTTTGAAAGTAGTATTAACGGACGGTTCATTCCACGCAGTTGACTCTGATGCATTGTCTTTTGAAATAGCTGCTAAGTTGGCTTACAAAGAAGCTTGCGCCAAAGCCAAACCAATTTTGCTGGAGCCTATCATGAAAATGGAAGTGGTTACTCCTGATGAATACATGGGAGATGTAATGGGTGACCTTAACAGAAGAAGAGGGCAGTTAGAGGGAATGGACACACGTGCCGGAGCCCAAGTAATCAAAGCCAAAGTGCCTTTATCAGAAATGTTTGGTTACGTAACCACCTTGCGTACCATCACTTCAGGACGTGCATCGTCCAGCATGGAGTTCTCGCACTACTCTGAGTCGCCAAAAGCAATTGCTGAAGAAGTAGTTGCCAAGGTAAAGGGAAAATTAGAAAAAGCATAATTAATAAACAGTCCGAATAATTAAACATAAAGTTCATTAGAAATGAATCAGCGTATAAGGATAAAGCTTAAGTCTTACGATTTTAACCTGGTTGACAAATCAGCGGAGAAAATTGTAAAAACCGTTAAGTCAACGGGGGCTGTAATAAGCGGACCGATACCTCTTCCAACAGAGAAGAAAATTTACACAGTACTACGTTCACCACACGTAAATAAAAAAGCACGCGAACAGTTCCAGTTGTGTTCTTACAAACGCCTGCTTGATATTTACAGCTCAACATCTAAAACGGTAGATGCGCTGATGAAACTGGAACTACCCAGTGGTGTAGAAGTAGAAATTAAAGTATAGTTAAACGATTAAAAGTTTAAAACAATGTCCGGAATAATTGGAAAGAAAATAGGAATGACCAGCATGTTTAATGCTGAGGGCAAAAATATTGCTTGTACTGTCATTGAAGCTGGCCCGTGTGTGGTAACACAGGTGAAATCAACAGCGGTAGATGGATACGATGCAGTGCAATTGGCTTTTGACGATAAAAAGGAAAAGCATACCACCAAAGCGTTACAAGGTCACTTCGCAAAAGTTAACAGCACATTTAAAAGAAAAGTAGTAGAGTTTCGCAACTTTACTGGTGATGTAAAACCTGGTGATATTCTTAAAGTGGATATCTGCCCAGAAGGTGAATTTTGTGACATCATCGGCACCTCTAAAGGAAAAGGTTTTCAAGGGGTTATTAAACGCCACAACTTTTCCGGAGTAGGTGGAGCAACACACGGTCAGCATAATCGCTTACGTGCTCCAGGTTCAATGGGTGCATCTTCATTCCCATCACGCGTTTTCAAAGGAAAGCGTTTGGCAGGTCATCAGGGAAGTGAGCGTGTTAAGATCCAGAACCTACAAATATTAAAAGTAATGCCTGAACAAAACCTTTTGATTGTAAAAGGTGCAGTTCCTGGTGCAAAAGGTTCATACATTAAAGTTGAATTTTAAGAGAGATGGAATTAGAAATTAAACAAACAAGCGGCCAGGCAACAGGCAGAAAAGTAACACTAAACAAAGATATTTTTGGTGTTGAGCCTAACGACCATGCCATTTGGTTAGATGTAAAAAGTATCCTGGCTAATAAACGTCAAGGAACCCATAAATCAAAACAGCGTAATGAGGTTTCAGGTACTACCAAAAAACTGAAACGTCAAAAAGGTACCGGTGGTGCCCGTGCAGGAAGCATGAAATCGCCCTTATTTGTGGGTGGAGGTAGAGTGTTTGGTCCTCAGCCGCGTGACTATTCTTTCAAATTGAATAAAAAAGTAAAGCAGCTGGCACGTGTTTCTGCATTAAGCCACAAGGCAAAGGATAACAGCATCACCATTCTGGAAAACTTCAGTTACGATGCACCTAAGACCAAATCTTTTGTCGATATGCTGAATAAACTTTCACTTTCTGATAAAAAAGTTTTAATTGTGATGGCTGAAACGAATAAAAATATATTTTTGTCGTCCCGAAATTTGCAGCGTAGTAAAGTAGTAAATGCTTCTGAAATAAACACTTACGATATTTTGAACGCTCAAACATTGGTATTAACTGAAGGCGCATTGCCGGTAATTGAAAATATCTTAAACAAATGAGCACGTTAAAAAAACCGGTAATTACCGAAAAAATGACTCAAAAGTCTGAGAAACTCGGACAGTATGCTTTCATCGTTGATAAGAAGGCAAATAAAATTGAGATAAAAAATGCTGTTGAAAAAATGTATAGCGTAAATGTGGTACGTGTAAACACAGTAAACAACTCAGTAAAAAATAAAACCCGCTTTACAAAATCAGGCATTCAGCAAGGTTCAAAAGGCGGCCAAAAAAAGGCTTACGTAACGGTAGCTAAAGGCGAAACGATTGATTTTTACGCAAGCATTTAAAAGAATTAAATTATGGGAATTAAGAAATTTAACCCGATAACACCAGGCCAGCGATTTTTAATCGCACCTGATTATGCTGAGATCACAACTGATCAGCCTGAGAAATCTTTATTAGAGCGTATTAACCGTAAAGGTGGACGTAACAATACAGGTAAAATGACCATGCGTTACATTGGTGGTGGTCACCGTAAACTTTACCGTATCATTGATTTTAAGCGAGATAAAAATGGTGTTCCCGGTAAGGTAACCACCATTGAGTATGATCCAAACCGCACTTCACGCATTGCTCTTGTAGTTTATGCTGATGGGGATAAAAGATACATTTTAGCTCCTACCGGATTAAAGGTTGGACAAACAATAGTTGCTGGCGAAAAAGCTGCTCCTGAAGTTGGAAATGCAATGATGTTAAAGGATATGCCTATGGGTACTATCGTTCACAACATTGAATTACGTCCGGGTCAAGGCGGTAAGATGGCTCGCAGTGCAGGTGCCTACGCACAGCTTACAGCACGTGATGGCAACTATGCTATTCTAAAAATGCCTTCAGGTGAAACCCGCATGGTGTTATCTACTTGTGTTGCAACAATAGGATCAGTTTCTAATGCAGATCACAATAAAGAAAGTGCTGGAAAAGCAGGTCGTACACGTTGGGCCGGAAGACGTCCACGTGTTCGTGGTGTGGCCATGAACCCTGTTGATCACCCGATGGGTGGTGGTGAAGGCCGTGCTTCAGGAGGACATCCTCGCTCTCGCAAAGGTTTATTGGCTAAAGGAAAGAAAACCCGTAAGCAAAAAAACCAAAGCAATAAACACATCATAGAAAGAAGAAAGAAATAAAAAATAAGTGAAGAGTGAAAAGCAGCACAATAGCAGGCTTTAAACTTTAAACATCAAACGTTAAACTATAAAATGAGTCGTTCACTAAAAAAAGGTCCTTTTATCGATCCTAAACTGGAAGGTAAAGTGGCAACCATGAATGATGGTAAGAAGAAATCAGTAATTAAAACCTGGAGCAGACGCTCAATGATTTCTCCTGATTTTGTTGGCCACACCCTGGCAGTTCACAACGGAAATAAATTTATCCCTGTTTACGTAACAGAAAATATGGTAGGGCACAAATTAGGAGAGTTTGCACCTACCCGTACATTCAGAGGTCACGCAGGCAATAAATCTAAATAATTATGGGATCAAGAAAGAAAAAAATAGCTGACGCTCACAAGGAGGAGATGAAAACAACTTACGTTGCTAAGTTGAATAATTGCCCTACTTCACCACGTAAAATGCGTCTTATTGCCGATTTAATTCGTGGTAAAAAGGTGGACACTGCATTAGGTATCCTTAAATTCAGCAAAAAAGAAGCTGCTGGTCGCATGGAGAAACTTCTCCTATCGGCTATCAACAACTGGCAGAATAAAAACGAAGGAGTACGTATTGAAGACGAAACACTGGTTGTATCTCAAGTGTCAGTGGATAGCGGAAGGCAGTTAAAAAGATTGCGCCCTGCACCACAAGGCCGTGGCAACAGAATACGTAAGCGCTCTAACCACGTGACATTGTACGTGAACACAGCAGCAAAAAAAGAAAAAACTGAAAAAGTAACTGAAAATACTGAAGCATAAATGGGACAAAAAGCACACCCGATAGGAAACAGATTAGGAATTATCCGTGGATGGGATTCTAATTGGTATG
>JAYTNW010000086.1:0-2495 GCA_043748115.1 Bacteroidota bacterium
CAGTATGCGAACCAATTTCAATGGCCAATTCAGAATTTTTTTCCATGAAGCGCAGCAACGTAGTGTCAATTGAATGTTTTGCCCCTTCGGTAAGGTTAGCGCTGGCAAATTCATAATAAATATTAGCCAATCTTAAAGGTGTTTCAGGAATGGCGCGGATATGAATATCAATAGATATATCGGCACTCTTGGTTTTGCCTATGGTGGTGATTGGAACAATTTCATTTAGGTAACCTTCTTTTTTGGCCGTCAGCCTGTACTCACGATTAGGTATAAGATCGAGGGTAAAATGACCCGCTTCATCCGTATTACTTCCACCAACAGATACAAATGCTGTATCATCTAAGTTTTTAAGCTCAAGCAAAATTTTAGCCCTTCGCACCGGATCCATGGCAATTATCTGTCCGCGTTTTAAGCTGTCCTCCTGCTCATAAAGCAAGCCTTTTAAACGCAATTTAACCAAATCAAGCCATTGCACTTCAAAAAGATCGTCACAACATGCGCCTTTTCCAATGCCGTTTTCTATCACAGGGCGGTTGCTCACCATCATTCCATTTTCTTTGTTTTTGGTAGCGAGTACATAGTACAGATCATCATAATTGGAGTTAAGCGGATACCCCATATTTTCTGGAGTACTCCATTTTTTCATTTCGCCATTAGTTTTAAAAACATCCAACCCACCCATGCCCTGCCAGCCATCAGAACTAAAATAAAATGTTTTGGTCTGTGGATCAACATAAGGGGTAACCTCATCGCCACCAGTATTTATTTTTGTTCCGGCATTAACCGGTGCTTTAAACTTTTTTGTTTTGTTATCAAAGCTAGTGTACCAAATGTCCATTCCCCCTCTTCCTCCATCACGATCACTAACAAAATAAATCACCTCCTGATTTTTCTTCTGCGAGTCGTAACCAACAGCCGGTTGTGTGCTGGAGTATTGAGGGTCATTCACCTCATCACCTAATGAAACTGGATCGGTCCAAACTCCATTATTTTGAAGGCTTACATAAATAGAACAGATTACCTTGTTTTTGCTATTGCGTTTGCAACGCGTAAAATAAAATCGTTTACCATCAGATGAATACACTCCATTTAACGTATGAAACCCCGCTGCATTGTAATTCCCCGGAAACTCTGAACCTTGAACCCATTTCCCCGAGTCACTTCGAGTAGCCGTGTATAGTTTTCGGAAAGGTTCATTATCTGATGAGTCTTGCGGATTGAGCGTAAATGTGGTTTGATCGGTTTTTAAAGAACCGTAAATAATGGTGCTGTCATTAAGGTAAAAAGGAGAGGCTTCTACATGAAAAGTGTTGATACCGGATGGCAAATGCTCTATGGCTACCTTAACAGGGTTTTTGGACATGGTTTGTGCAAATTCTGCTGCCTTGCCATTACTTTTTATCAGTTTTAAATATTCACTTTTATCTGCGCCCCGGTATTCTTTTTTAAATTTCGCGTAGTACTCATCGGCCTTTTCATAATTGCCAAAGGTGCGTAGCATATTGGCATAGTGATAAAGTGCCAACCCATTTTCCTTAGGGTTCATGTTGTAAGCACGGATGTAAGCATCCTGTGCGTTGCGGTAATCTTTAGACAGGCGGTAACATTCAGCCAGCTGATAGGCCACCTTGTATTTTTTAGGGCGCTTTTTGATGTAAGCATCGTAGTACATGGCTGCAGAGCTGAAATCACCGGCAGCCGAAGCATTTTTGCCCATTAACTTAAGCTGTGCTGCTCCATAATCAAGCGAGTCATCAGGCGCTACTGTTAAAGTGGTGGATTGTGCCCTCACTGCCAGCACCCCCCAAAGGCTAACTGCTAGCCAGCATAAAAATATTTTTTTAATAGCGCTCACAGGGAATTTTTATTTTTACCAATCGTGTACTCAAGGCTGTATAAATTATTGAAAGCTCGAAGCCACCGCGCTTGTTGGTTGCTGCTTCCAACTTGGAAATGTTTACGTCATAGCTTAACCCAAAATCAAAATGACTGTAGCTAAATCCAATCATTGGAATAACGGCATCGCTTTCGCTATTAAATGAGTTGCGCATGTAAAGTCCAATGCTCACATCGGTAAACTTGTTTTCGGGATTGGATGATTTACGCATCAACGTTGCGCCAAACACAAAATCATTAGAACGTATTTGTTCCATAAACAAAACCTTGGGTGTTAAGCGAAGTTTATCATTAACTTCCCACTTATGAAATGCAGTAATCACCTTTCGCAAAGGGATCTTGTTACCTGAATTAAGAAAACTATCGTTAGGTTTATTTAAATGGAAAACAGAAAAACCAATGCCGGGCGTGTGCTTTCCAAACGTTCTTGCCCAAGAAATTCCAGCGTTAAAATCAGCAAAAGAATTTTTCTCGTCAAGCAAACGTTGGCTGGTACTAATGTCGGGGTCAAACTGTCCGCTGGCGTTGTTAAACTGATCAGGAAAAGAAATGCGGCCCTTATCAATAGACTTTAAAACAAAGCCTCCTTGTACTCC
>JAYTNW010000087.1:0-3681 GCA_043748115.1 Bacteroidota bacterium
AAAGATGGGTGGTGTCAACAAAAAAAACGGCTTTTGCATTTTTACGTTCAATCACTTCCAGTATGCCGTTGGTCGGCTTAAAAAGGCAATCCTCAATGGTTCCGCTACGGTTGCCTAAAAACAATTCGTAATCGAAGGTGATTAGTAACTGTTTTGTCATGATGTGGATGAAACAGCAGCTGTATCTATGGATTTACTATTGAGTACTTTCTTATAAAGCTGCTCCAGTTCTGTTTCTATCTTTTTTTCATTGAAGCGAGAATAACACTCCTTTGACAATTGAGTTTGCTGGTAACTTTGGTAATTATTTACCAATTTAAGCATCCCCGATGCCAGTTTTTCACCTGTAAAATCATTTACCATTACACCATTGCCCTCATGAATAAAATCACGTGGGCCACCAGAGTCTGTTACCACCACGGGGCGTCCGCAGGCAAGGCTTTCAATAAGCACAACGCCAAACGTTTCATAAAAACTTGCGAGCACAAATGCGTGCGATGTATCTGTTTCGGTTTTAACCTGTGCTCTTGTCAGTGCACCCAGGAAAGTTACATTTTCATTAAGTCCACTGGAGAATACGTAATCGCGCAATTCATCATTCAATGGGCCATCGCCTCCAATTTTTAAGTGAATATGTGAATGTCCTTGTTCCTTCACTAATATTCGCATTGCATCTAAAATTGCTTTGTGATTTTTTCTTGGCAACAAAAACGAGTTAGTAAAAAACATAAACTGATCATCTTGTTTGTAATTTTTGGTGGTTACATTTTCAAAGAAAATATCACTTACCATATTATGTATAACGCTAAAGGTATTGTCATTTAACTTTAACGCTGCCTGAATATCTTTTTTAAAATTTTGGCTAACGATAACAGATGCATCTGCGCTGTTAAACACCTCGCATGAAATTTCAACATCATCTTTGTGTGATATACCTCCTGTCATAAACGAAGTGAGATGTTCCGTTATAACAAAAGGGATGTTGTGATTTTGAGCAATAAAAAAAGCTGCAATGCCTCCATGAAAAACACTGTGCGCATGAATAATATCAGGCTTACCGTAATTTTTCTCGTACTCGATGTAAACTTTTTCTACAGCAACAGCAAACTTTTTATAAATAAGCTTTCGCAGTTTAGGTACCATAGATTGGTAAATGACAGAATAGGTAGGTAGTCCATTGTCATTAACAAAATGTTTAACCTCATCTTTTTTCTCAAACAAAGCGCGAACTGGAGCCAACTGTGGATATATAACACCCACATGGTGGCCGGCTTTCATTAGTGCTCTTGCCTGTTCCTCAAAAAAGGTCCCTAATACCGGTTCAGTCAAAGACTTGTACCAAGAAGGAATTAATAAAATATGCATTGAAGATGTGTTTGCTTTTTGTGTTAAGAATTAACTTGATCAATTATATCTCTGTATTTATAGCCTGAGTGTTTTATTTTCACAAGGAAATCGTACATACGTGCTCGCAGCGGATGAATGTCAATTTTCCAGAGGTATCCTGTTTTTAAATCTCCTCCAAAGCCTTTCTTAAAACGAAATATTCCTTCAAGGGCAGGATCGTTGTTGCCTATCCTTACTCCCACAAAGTCATACTTTTGAATTCCTTTTTCCTTTAGTCTTTTCATCATCTCAAAATGTAAATACTTCATTGCTCCATAAAGTTTTGACTCCCCTCTACTGCCTGCATGTGTACACAAGGCTGCAAAGTTAGAGTGAAGCATAAATATACCTCCAATCGGCTCATTTTGATCATAAACTACGCCAACGGTAACATTTTCAGGAGACATATATTTGTACATTGATCGGAAATAGTCAATGGGTTCCTTCAGCATACCAATACGATCCATTGTGGTTTCATAACATTTATAAAAATCAGCCATTACCGCTTCTCCAAACCGTATTTCGCCTCCATTTTTCTCGGTGTGATGAATGGCCTTTTGATATTTTGGGTGAAACTTATTAAAAATATCTTCCAGCGACTGACCATTAAGATCTATCACATAGGTTCCAAATTCGCAGGAGCGGGCATGTTCGGGCACGGCACCCAATATCCCATAAGGGTGAGGTTGTATAAGCCGCTCGCTCAAGTTTTGCTGGTTGAAGTAAACGATTAGTTCATCAAAGAACTCCATTTGTTCTTTTGCATTCAGTTCCTTGTTTTCGCGAATGGGAGCGTGTAAAATTTGTGCAAGCTTAAAAAGTTTAGTTGAAAAAAAACGTACGGGAATAAATGCATCTGAACGTGGCGAATGAATAATTTCCAGGCTTTCTTCCATATAATTTTTATAGAAATGGGAGAAGCCGGGCAAAAACTGGAACGGAGCATCCTGGGTAAGAACGCTCAACGCTCGCTGATCTGCTTTGTTAAGATGGCTGTAAATGTTCATTTATCTAGGTGATGGATGGGGCTTTTTCAGTGGTAGAAAGAATTGTCAAGCAACTTTCCAATATTCGGTGGGTTGATTTACCGTCCCACAGAGGAGGAATAGCTCCTTTTTTATACTTTCCAGATTGTATTTCTTTTATCTTACGAGTAACCACTTCAAGGTCGAAGGGCACTAATTCATTGGTACCAACTTCTACTGTGCAAGGCCTTTCGGTGTTGGCACGAAGGGTTAGGCAGGGCTTTCTTCTGAAGGTGCTTTCTTCCTGAATACCTCCGCTATCTGTAACAATGTAAGCACAATCGGCTGTGAGCTTCTGAAAAGAAAAATAATCAAGAGGTTCGGTGAGGATGAGCTTTGAATTACATTTTATTCTTTCGTCTAACCCAAACTCTTTCAAGCGCAGCCGTGTGCGCGGATGAATTGGAAACACCAAGTGTTCGGTTGAAGTGATGTGCTCAATAATTTGCATAAGCTTGCTCAACCCATCTTTAAAATCAACTGTTGCCGGACGGTGCATGGTCATTAAAACAAATTTGCCACTATCAATTTTAAGTTGTTTTAAAACATCGTTTTCTTGAATTTTTTTATCAAAGGCCACCAAGGTATCAATCATGGTGTTTCCTACAAAAAATAATTGCCTGGAATTTTTACCTTCAAGTATGAGGTTATTCATTCCGCTGTCTTCTGTTACAAAAAAATAATCTGCTATTTCATCGGTAAGCAATCGGTTAATTTCTTCGGGCATGGTTCTGTCGTTACTCCTTAGCCCGCTCTCAATATGTGCAATGGGTACACCCATTTTATTTCCTGTTAATGCCGCAGCAAAAGTTGAATTTACATCACCCACCACCATCAAAAGATCCGGTTTGTTTTCCAACAATACTTTTTCAAGTCGTATCATTATTTCAGCCATCTGTGAGTTTGCAGATGCCGGGGGAATGTTTAACCAAAAGTCAGGGGTAAGCTCAAACTGTTCAAAAAAAACATCAGCCATTTTACTGTCATAGTGCTGGCCGGTGTGAACAATTTTAATATCAAAAGGGCTACCCATTTCAAGGTTCGCTCTTTTAAACTGTGTTACCTTTATAAAGTTAGGACGGGTGCCTACAACTATTAAAATGCGTTTCATTGTGGTTTTATATTGTACTTTTTACGCCAGGGGTTGTGATTAGGTTTTTATCAATCTCGCCAATTTCTTACTTCAAAACAAAGGTAAAAAAAGGCCGATAGTAAAACAACATCATTACTTGCTTTGCTGGTTTTGAAGAATGATGGCATCAACAAAAAA
>JAYTNW010000088.1:0-3614 GCA_043748115.1 Bacteroidota bacterium
TCATGCATTGATATTTTTCAGATTTGGTAAAGCCATCGTAAATATTGATGCTTCCATCTGTGCCATCATTATTAATGGCGTAATACGTGGTACCTCCTGGTGTAAGTTGTTTTATGCCCGCATAGTTGCTATTACTTAGCACTTCAAAAGCATAGCCCATTTTTAACGCTGCGTCAAAAAGTGCCCTGTTGGTACCATAGGTAGCAGCGGTAATGTCCCAATCTGCATAAATGGAAGTATAAAATGCGTTTAAAACATTGGCTGTGTTATTGGTCACGGTGTATTCAGTGATCACATATTTTCTGTCGGCAGGGGTACTCCATGCAAATGTTTTATGTGTTACACTTACACCAATCGGCAAGGTATTACCACTATCATTAAATCGGGTGATTAAATCATATTCCGAAACCAGTGCCGGGTCTATTTCTTTAACCAATTCTAACGGAACAAAATGATTATTCAGCGTTCCAGCCGGAGTGCCGGAGGTGGCATCACTTACGGTGCTGTCATTTAAGCCCAACATTAAACTTCCAGCATAAATAAGGCTAGGCCCTTCGTTTTGAGTAAATCCTATGCCTTGCGTTAAGCCTCCATCATTATACCCTAAGCAACCTTTACTTGTTATGGTCACTCCAATGTCATTCACTAGCACATTCAAATAGTCAACATTCACTGTTACCTCAAACGATTGAAAATCGGAATATCCTCCTGTTGCAGTGTAATTGAGCGTAAAAACCACCTTGGTATTTTGAGGGATGGCAGGATTAATAATCGCCAAAAACGGATTAACCCTGTTGCTGTCAGATTGTAAGGTAGCCAATGAGGTAAAGTTAAGGGTAGGATTAAGTAAGGTTATATCAGGAGAGCTACAGGTAAGCGTTACGCTAAGAGTGGAAACAGGGTCAAGAAAATTGGTAAAAATTCCGCTGATGTTTAACGTATCGTTTGCAACAAAAGCACCATCGTTATTATCTGTGATTTTAATATCGAAAGCCCTTACGGAAATAGCGGACTCTGTTAAAGCCCTGAAAAGATTAACTCTTCCTTTACCAAGCTTTTTAAGATAAGGTGCATTAAAAGGAATTGCATCAATGTCATCGCAAGTTGCCCGTATGCGTTCTCCAATTTGCAAAGCCGTGAGGGAAGGGAATTGAGATTTCACTAGGGCCGCAATGGCAGAAACCTGTGGCGCAGCTTCAGAGGTTCCACCCGAATACCAATATGGTGTGGCACTGCCGGTGGGGAAAATGGAGTAGATTCTATTGCCCGGGGCAACCACGTCCAAATAGCTGCCATAGCTGCTGCCGGAAGCCGGTGATGATATCCATTTCTGATCAAGAGAATCACTGCCTCCAACGCTAAGCACATATTGATAAGAGGCAGGATAAAAAGGCGCATCGTTATTGGAGTTTCCTGCTGCACCCACCACCAAACTATTCTTGTTAAATGTAGCATAGTTAACAACATCTTGAGAAAATTGTGAGCTTCCAAAACCTCCCCATGAGCAGTTAATAACAGCACAACCGTGATCTGCCGCATATACGATGGCCAGGTCACCATTCACTATAATGTTGGAATTGGGAGCACAACGCACAGGTAGAAATTTGGTTTTAAATCCAACACCAGCAATTCCTTGCACATTGTCCGTTTGGGCAGAGGAGATGCCAGCCACAAAATTACCATGCAGTGGAACCACACCTTGGACATTATTATCATTGAAAGCTACGTTCCAGCCATTGTAGTTATCAATGTAGCCATCAGCATCATCATCAACTCCGTTTATTGGATCGGCATAGTTGTATTTTACCTGGTTGATGAGCTCTGGATGGAGTGTGTCAATACCTGTATCGGTTATTCCAATCACAATATTGGTGTCGCCTTGTGTGATGTCCCATCCTTCAAAGGTTCTGATGTTTATGTGGTGATATTGATACTGACCGGTGGCCAACGTGTCGTTTGGGGTGTAAAAAGGTTTATAGAGGTAAGAAGGCTCTGCATACACAACTTCCTTACAATTAAGTAATAAATTAATTGCCTTATCAATGGCCATTGAAGAGGAAAACTTCAGGGTGTAAATCAATGAAAGATCTGTGAGTGGAAATCCATGCTCATTTTTTGCAGAAGTTGGTGGTTGATGGTGCGGAAATGTTTTTTGAACCGTAGCAGCTCCCAGTTTCGCCAATGCTTGGTTAACAGAGGTAACATTTATAGCAAAATCCTCACAGGAGGACCGATAGGTGTCGTTTATTTTCAGGTATATTTTACCAACCTCATAATCGCTTTGTGTAATTCCATTTGGAAAGCGAAAAGGCTTTGCTGGCATTTCTGCATAAGCTGAAAGGGATAGAACGTGAAGGCATAGAATTGTAATAAACTTTTTCATTGGAGAGTAGATTATGGTGTAAATTTAAGTGGTTTGTGAATTAACACGTTTTTTGGCAATTAAAATAACTTTGATCTTAAATGCACATCGGTCATTATTTTTTTTATCGCTATTTTTGAATACTAAGTTTTGTTAAAGAAATACGGTTTAATAGGAACACAGATCATCCATGAGAGTTTTTAAGAGTTTTGTCATAATTGCACTTTAAAGTTAAGAAGGTTATAATGCGTTTATTTCAATTTAACATAATATTAATTATAAGCAAAATGAATAACTAAATAATTGATGGTCAATAGATATGTCGGTTCATATTTTTATCGTTTAACGGCACTTTGGGCATTGTCTGAATCCGGCCTTGGCGGTATTATGCATGCTTTAAAAATTCCGTTTACCGGATTTTTTGTGGGTGGTTTTGCCGTAATCATAATTGGACTTTTAGCGTTTTATTCATCAGAAGTATTCTCGCGAAAAAGCTGCACCAAAATTATTCTTCAATCCACAATTATTGTTTGTTTGGTTAAGGCCGCTGTAAGCCCTCAATCACCCATTGGTGCTTACCTTGCCGTTGCATTTCAGGGCTTGGCAGGATCAGTAATTTACAGGATGGCTTCTTTTAAATTAGCCTCAGTACTATTTGGCTTCACGGCATTACTCGAATCCGCTTTCCAAAAGCTTTTTACGCTTACCCTAATTTTTGGTAAGTCTTGGTGGCAAGCTTCTGATATTTTTTTAAAATCGCTGCTTTCAGACCTAAAACTTTCCAGTGAGTATTCATTTACCTTTTGGTTGGTTTTACTTTATGCCACAATATATGCAGTTTGGGGTTCTGTAATTGGCTTATGGATAAGCAATTTGCCCATACTTATTAAACAAAAAAAAGAAGGTGTTTTAAAAGCATACCAGATCCATATTCACGAAAATAATGCGGCTGAATTTGAAGCGAAAGGCACCAAAAAACAAAAGGCTTTTTGGTGGATGCCCGTGAGTATGCTCCTAATTTTAATCACCCTAATCTATGCCGGAAAAAGCATGCCTGAAGTGCTTTACTTAGTTTTAAGAACCTTGGCGGTGATGTTGTTTCTATTGTTTGTGGTGCCACCACTGGTTAATTGGATCTTGGGTAAGGTTTTTAAAATGCAATCAGAAGACAATAAACTAAAAGTTCAATCTATCATAGGCATACTCCATGAAATAAAGCGTTTTATAGTTCCAGCTTATGCGCTTGCTTCCG
>JAYTNW010000089.1:0-4344 GCA_043748115.1 Bacteroidota bacterium
ATCCAAAAGTGCCTCCCAAGAAAAGCATATCGCTTACATTTTTAAAAATGTATCCAAATGAAACAGAAACAAAAAGCAAACCGAATAATGAATAACGAATGGTTTTACTGAAAGGCAGCAGCGTTTCTTTAAACACCAGTTTAAAACCTGTGATGAAAGCAATTAGAATAAATAAAAAACTGCTAATGCCAAAACCACCATATATAAATGAGTTGGCAGCTATTGCACCAGTTTTTCCGAGCCAATTATCCACTACAACTTCTTTGTTAAGATAAAGATTTAACCAGCCACTTTGTACTTTGTCAAGATCAGTGCGCCAAGTAAAAATGTAAGAAATGAAAGCAATTGTTAAAAAAATAGAAATGAGGATTAGAAATAATCCAGCTACTTGATGAAAGCGTTCATCTGCCAAAAAGCTAAAATTAAACCTTACGGTTTTCGCTTTTTTAGTTCGCTTAGCCTCGGATTTAGGTTCTTCTATTGTATTATCTTTAAAGGTGTTCGATTTTTTAGCCATGTTGATACCAGGTGGTTTTAATAGTCAAGCTAAAGTAGCGTACTGAGTAGTATGAATTTCTTCTCGTTTAACCATGAAATGAACATTTTATTGTGGAAAAAAGAGGGCAGTATTGTGGTAGAAATTAATTGTGTGGTGTAATATCTGCCCAACTTTGTAAACTTTTCGGGGTGTAATTTTTGTAACCTTATTAGGGTCGATTCGTTTATATACCTTGAATAATAAACATTCATATATACAATTTATCACATGTTAACCGCACACAAAATGAAAAAGCTATTACACTCAAAATCGCTCAAAAAGTCAGGTACCATTATGGTTACCCTGCTTATGGTCATGTTTGCTTTTCTGCAAACTTCAAATGCGCAATGCCCTCCCTTGGGTAGTTTAACAACACTGGTGGGATCCAATGCTGTTTGCCCAGGGCAATCGCATCAGTACACCATTACTCCTGTTACAAATGCCATAAGTTACACATGGTATTTGCCTCCTGGGGCTAAAATCAATGGACAAAATCCTTATACTGGTGTTGGAAATGTGGAAACAATTGATTTTGGTCCGCTGTATTCTTCACCAGGAAATATATGTGTTTATGCCACCAACGGATGTGCTACCATAGGGCCGTTGTGTAAAACATTAGGCGCACAACCTGCTCCGTCAGGCGCTAGTAATATTACTGGGTCTATTTACGCTTGTGCAGGCGACACGTTGCCTTATAGTGTTACAAATGTTTCTGGAAGAACCTACAACTGGGTAATGCCGGCTAATGCAACGGTGATATCTGGACAAGGAACGTCTTCCGTAGTTGTTACGTTTGCGCCTAGTTTTGCTGGTGGAAATATGTGCGTAAGCCTTTCCAACGGATGTGCTTCTAGCCCAAGCCGCTGCTTAACTTTACTTTCTGCTAAACCTAAAACACCTACACCAATTGTTGGATCTTTAATCGGTTGCGCAGGACAAACATTAACCTATTCAACTGCACCTGGAAGCGTGGTGCCTATCAAATCATATATATGGCGTGCTCCGGCCGGATCAGTAATTACTGGTCAGGGCAGCGCATCAGTTTCTATTACCTTCCCTAATAATTTTGTGTATGGCGATGTGGCCGTTAAAGCAGATAACGGATGCGGAAGCAGTAGCGAACGTGTTGTACGTGTAAATTCTACTCCTGAAACTCCCGGCATTATTGCTGGTTTAGCAAATGGTATTTGTGATGGTTCAACTGCTTACACAGTGGTGCAGCAGCCTAATGTGGTGGCTTACAATTGGAGCGTGATTGGTGGCGGTACCGTTACTAGTGGTCAAGGTACCAATAGTGCTTCTATAAATTACCCTCCATCTTTCGTATCAGGAAAAGTTTGTGTTACGGCTACAAATAATTGTGCTACCGGTGGACCTCGTTGCTTAGATTTAAGCAAGAACGTTGAAATAGCCCAAAACCCTTACGACTTTGAAACATGTTCTCAAACGGATGCAATTTTTACAGTTGAGGGAATAGGTATGAACTTGAATTATCAATGGAGACGTAACGGTGTTATCCTTACTGATGGTGCTGTGGTTCAAGGTGCCAATAATGACTCACTGCAATTGTTAGGTGCCGATAGTACTTGGGCTGGAGCTTATGATGTGATTGTTTCCACAAATTGTAATTCTCAAAAGACATCTACTCCATCAAATTTATTTATAAAAGAAGTTCCAGCAACACCGGGTGTGATTTCTGGCGTAAGGCCTGCTACCTGTCCCGGAACAACAGGCGTTGTTTACACGGTGCCTTTGCAGCCAGATGCTACAGGTTATACTTGGAGCCAGGTTCAGGGTGTTACCTTTGACAGTGGACAGGGATCAGATGCAGTGTCTATGACCTTTGACTCAACAATTTATTCTGGATACAAAGTTTATGTATTTGCTGATAACGAATGTGGAAGAAGTGTTGACTCTTCCAGCTCATGGACACGATACAGAATTTCTTATCCAAATATTACTGGACAGGCCAAGGTTTGTAATAACTTGCTAAACATAAATTATCAATGTCAATCAATTATTGGTGCAGACAGCTATAGCTGGAACGTACCTGCCGGAGCTAGCTATGTGAACGGTGCAAACGCTAATGAGATTGTGGTTAGCTTTGGCCCAACTTATACAGGTGGTGATGTTACAGTTACAGCATCAAATATTTGTTTTACCACACCAGTGAAAAAATTCGCTACTTCTATTGATGTGCCTTCTACGCCCGCTTCGATAACTGGACAGGCTAATGGATTATGTAATATAACCTTGGGTTATACAGTGGCTCCATCAACAGGCGCAAGCAATTATGTTTGGACACTTCCTCCGGGTGCCACATTTACAACTGCCGGTACGGGATCAGCTGAATCCATACAATTTGGTAATGCTGGTGCAGGTACATTTCAATTATGTGTTGCCGGTAGTAACTACTGCCGCACAGGTACACCACGTTGTATTCCAGTGAAAGCTGTTCCACAAGATCCAGGACTTGTTTCTTCAAATCCATCTGTGTTTTGCAGACAGCAATCTGGCTTAGTGTTTACAACAGCGGGATCGCAAGGTGCAGCTGGTTATTCTTGGATTGTACCTTCAGGATGGTCTATTCAAGGTGGACAAGGATCTGCTTCTCTTACTGCAACATCAGGCGATAATAACGGGAATGTAATTGTTAAGGCTAATAATAGTTGTGGGAATAGCGGTTCACGTACATTTAATGCACAAATGAACTGTCGTGTAGCAGGCGATGGCTCTAATGATGATTTGGTAACTAAAGCGAGTGTATATCCTAACCCTGCAAGCGATAAGGCTTCATTGGAATTTACTTCAATTGATGAAGCAAATTATTCAGTCTATATGTTTGACATATTAGGCAAGAAAATATTGACAGAAGGTGGAATTTCTAAATCAGGTTTGAATAACCATCAACTGGATCTCTCAAAATTCAACAAAGGATTATATATTGTGTCTTTAGAAAGAAACAATATTGTAGAAAGATTGAAACTTGAAGTAAAATAATTACTTTTGAGTTGCATAAAAAAAGCTATCTGTATAGATAGCTTTTTTTTTTATTAAAAGACAATTAATATATTATGATATCAAACGCAGTAAAGCTACTGCTGCTAAAGGTGGGCGTTTCTGTAAAACGAAGCAAAAAGCCGGATGAGAATCTGGAATTGTACAGAAGGCTTTACCCAAAGGAGAGCATTGCTAATAAAAGGTTTTATAATATCGGTGCTGGCGCTTTCAATCACAGTTGCTGGACCAATGTAGATCATATCAGTCAATGGTATAAGCAAAACAATGCAAAAACATTGAATGGAATTAACTACGATCTTTTTTCACTAAAACCTCTTCCTATTGAGAATGAAAGCGCAGAGCTTATCTACACCAGTCACACCTTGGAACATGTAACCAATGATGCGGTTCAGAATATTCTAAACGAGTCGTATCGTATTTTAAAGCCGGGCGGAGTGATGCGTATTGTAACGCCTGATATTGATTTGCAATACAGGGCGTATATTCAAAAGGATAGGGATTACTTTTATTGGTTGGACTATTACAGCAGTGAAGCAGATTATAAAAGGGTAGGTATTCGCAAACCACTAAACCAGGAAACACTCGCGCAAATTTTTTTAGAAGATTTTGCATCACAAGCATCAGAGATTCCTTTGGAAGGAGCGCAGCATCGCATCAGCGACATGGAATTGGAGCAGTTGTTTAAAACGAAGAAATTTGAAGACGTGCTGGACTACTGTACCTCATTTTGTACCGTTGAAATACAAAAGAAGCATCCGGGCTCGCACATCAATTGGTTTCACGAG
>JAYTNW010000090.1:0-7116 GCA_043748115.1 Bacteroidota bacterium
GGAGTAAGTGCTATTCTAATAAAAGATGAAGGCGGAAATGAAATGCCGTTGGTAGATAAACGTGGCCGTTTTGTGAAAGAAGTGGTTGATTTTGCAGGAGAGTTTGTGAAAGAAGAATATTTATCAAAAGAGGAGAAAGAAACGGAGCGGTTAAAGCAAGGTCGTGATAAATATTTATCAGTAGATGAACGCATAGCCATAAAACTTAAGCAGGAAAACAAAACATTTAAAGTAGAAAAATACGAGCACAACTATCCACACTGCTGGCGCACAGATAAACCGGTTTTGTATTATCCGCTCGACAGTTGGTTTATTCGCACAACGGCTTGTCGTGAACGCATGATTGAGTTAAACAAAACCATTAACTGGAAACCTGAGTCAACGGGAACAGGCCGCTTTGGAAATTGGTTAGAGAACTTGGTAGATTGGAATTTATCACGCTCACGCTACTGGGGCATACCACTGCCTATATGGAGAACAGAAGATGAAAAAGAAGAAAAATGCATAGGCACAATTGAAGAGCTTAAAAAAGAAATAGAAAAGGCCATTGCAGCAGGATTTATGGACGCTTCGCATGTAGAACATGTAGATGCATCTAAACCTGATTTTGATTTGCACAGGCCTTATGTTGATGATATTGTTTTGGTGTCAGACACCGGGAAAAAAATGTTTCGTGAAACAGATTTGATTGATGTTTGGTTTGACAGTGGCTCCATGCCCTACGCACAATGGAATTACACGGGCGATAAAACTAAACTTCCATTTGGGGGCACCGGTGCATTCCCGGCCGATTATATTGCAGAAGGCGTTGACCAAACGCGCGGTTGGTTTTTTACCTTACACGCCATTGCAGTGATGCTGTTTGACAGTGTTGCCTTTAAAAACGTTATCAGCAACGGATTGGTGCTTGATAAAAACGGCAATAAAATGAGCAAGCGCCTTGGCAATGCCGTTGACCCGTTTGAAACTATTGGAAAATTTGGCCCTGATGCCACGCGTTGGTATCTCATCAGCAATGCTCAGCCTTGGGATAACTTAAAGTTTAATTTAGAAGGGATAGGAGAAGTACAGCGAAAATTATTTGGCACCCTTTACAATACTTATTCATTTTTCGCATTATATGCCAACATTGACAGCTTTGTAATGGATGAGCAAAACAATGTGCCCATTAAAGACAGAACAGAGCTTGACAGGTGGATATTATCAAAATTACATAGCCTGGTAAAACAAGTGAACAATAGTTATGATGATTATGAGCCAACGAAAGCCGCCCGTGCCATTGAGGAATTTGTGGATGAGCATTTGAGTAACTGGTACATTCGTTTATCGCGCAGGCGTTTTTGGCGCAGTGAAATGTCGCAGGACAAACGCGCTGCTTATGAAACATTGCACCAATGCCTCATGGTAACAGCTCAGTTGATGAGTCCGTTGGCACCTTTCTTTAGTGATTGGATATATCGTAATTTATCGGATTGTTTGCGTATCGAAGCTGTTCGCAACAGCACACCGTTACAGTATAGCTCTGTGCACCTCACTTATATGACCGTTGCAGAAACAAATGTGATTGATACAGCCTTGGAAGAAAGAATGGACTTTGCCCAACGTATTTCATCAATGGTGTTGGCCTTGCGTAAAAAAGTAAACATCCGTGTAAGGCAGCCACTCAACAAAATACTTATACCGGTAACGGATGCCTCAATAGCAGAAAAAATAAATCAGGTTAAACCGCTCATTCTTGCTGAAGTAAATGTAAAAGAGATTGAATATATTGGCGATACGGCAGGCATGTTGGTTAAAAAAATAAAACCCAACTTTAAAAGCTTAGGTAAAAAATTGGGAGGATTGATGAAGGATGCGGCTGCAGGAATTACAGAAATGTCACAAGAAAACATCCAGGCTATGGAGAAATCAGGTTCATTTGAGCTATTGCTGGATGGCAAAAAAATTGCCCTGTCGCTTGAAGATGTAGAAATTAGCAGTGAAGATATCCCTGGCTGGCAGGTAAACACGCAAGGTGGGCTTACGGTGGCGCTAGATACCTCTATAACACCACATTTGCGTGAAGAAGGCATTGCCCGTGAGGTGATAAACCGTGTGCAGAACCTGCGGAAAGACAAAGGCTTTATGGTAACAGATAAAATAGCGGTTAAACTAAAACGCCATCAAATTGTTAACCAAGCCATCGAAAACAATTTAGTATATATTTGCGCGGAAATTTTGGCCAGTTCTTTTGAGTTGGTAGAGGAAATTCAAACATCCAGTCCTGACGAAATTGAAATAGAAGAGGGTGTTAAAACATTAATTAAAATAGAAAGGTTATCACATGGCAACTAAAGCGAAAAAGAAACCTGCGGCAAAGGCAAAACCTGCCCCTGCAAAAAATAAAAAAATAGCAAAAGCAAAAGTTGTTAAACCGGCTAAGAAGGCGGTTAAACCAGTTAAAAAAGCAGTGGTAAAGAAAGTTGCACCCAAAAAAGTGGTAGCAAAGGCAAAACCTACAGCAAAACCTGTAAAAAAGGTTGTAAAGCCAGTAGTTAAAACAAAAGTTAAGGTAGCGGCAAAACCGGTAGTTAAGGCGCCTAAAAAACCGGAAGCTAAAAAACCGGTTGTTGTGGTTAAACCAGTAGCAAAAGCCATTCCGGTGAAAGAGGCCAAGCCAGCAAAAGGTTCCAAAGAAGAAGTGAAACCATCTGCAACATCGGCCATTAAACATGTGGAGAAGGCAACGGAGCGTCCAAGAAGACGATCACGTAATAATACACCGTTTATTAAACCAACGCCTCCTCCAAGAACAACGCCTTTGCGCGTGGATCCTGTTTTGCCAAACACGCCAGTGAAATCATCATTAAAAAAACCGGTAGCCATGTTAAACAACAACACCAGCAAGTTGGCAAACAGTCCCGATAAAACACGCTACAGCGACTCTGAATTGGCTGAGTTTCGAGCTTTAATTATTCAAAAAGTAGGTGATGCTAAAACGGAACTTGTCAATCTTCAAGCATTTTTGAACAACAGCAATGACCATGGCACGGATGACACAGCTTCCTCCTTTAAAATGTTGGAAGATGGAAGCGATACTTTAGCCAAAGAAGAAGCAGGACAATTAGCTGCACGCCAGCGTAAATTTATTGAGCAATTAGAAAATGCTTTGGTACGTATTGAAAACAAAACTTACGGAGTTTGCAGGGTTACCGGTAAACTTATCCCCAAGGAGCGTTTGCGTGCCGTGCCACACACTACACAAAGTATTGAGGCCAAAGTGCAACAATACAGAGATTAATACCTTATTAGATTCATTGGGTTATTAAGTGCATGACCGGATTATCCCGGTTAATTAACTTAATAACCCATTTGTTTTATTTTACAATTTATTCTATTGAAAAAATACACCATCCTTGTTTTTTTAGTTCTCCTTGCCGATCAATCGCTCAAGTATTGGATTAAAACACACATGTACCTTGGGCAGGAGTATAAAATTGCCGGAGATTGGTTTCTCATCCATTTTACTGAGAACAACGGAATGGCTTTTGGCATGGAATTGTTCGGGAAGAAATTTTTAAGCATCTTCAGAATAATCGTGATGCTGGGTTTGGGATGGTATGTAAACCACTTAGTAAAAACAAAAGCCAATAAGATTTATATCACAGCCATGAGCTTGATTTTTGCAGGTGCCTTGGGAAATATCATTGACAGTATTTTTTACGGCAAGGTGTTTTCCGCAAGTGAGTTTCAAGTCGCACAATTTATGCCTGCTGACGGAGGTTATGCCGGCTGGCTTCATGGTAAAGTAGTTGACATGTTTTATTTCCCTTTGATTGAGGGGCATTTCCCGCAATGGTTTCCTTTTTGGGGTGGAGAAGATTTTTTATTTTTCCGTCCCATTTTTAACATTGCAGATTCGGCTATTACCGGTGGAGTTATTCTCATTATTTTATTTCAATCGGTAATTTTTAAGGATGAAAAAATGGAAGATGAAAGCAAAACCGAAGGATCACCAATCCATGAAAATTCATTGCCTGTTACTGAAAAAGAGGAGTAACGCTTTTATAGGTAAATGTTGCATTCCAGCACTGGTCATTAAATTTTTCCTGTCCAGGAATAATGTAAACAGAAAACCCATTTGCCTTTAAATCAGCAATGGTTTTTTCATCTATGTAGTGTAAATACAATAATTCAGGTTTCTCATACCCTCTCTGCTGCATTAAAATATTGTTGAGCCAGTATCCGCAAATAATTGCATTTTTTCCCGGCAGAGCGATTGATTTTGCTATCACCTCACCAGCATAACTCATTCTCACCTTACGTTTATCATAGTCATCAATCACATTTCCTCTTAGCGCATCAAAGGCCACCTTTTGATTATTTACAGATGCCACCACCGACCAGGAGGATGGAGTAGAACTTCTATTTTCATCAGCCAGATTAATGCCTGTAAAAAAACAACTTATCACCAAAGCGCAAAGCGTACCCAAAATCAACTTTTTATTATCATTGAGCACTAAAACAAACAAAAGCACAAAGGGCACAATGCTTATAAGGTAGGCAGCTTTATGGGGTTCATACGCATAGGAAATCAGGAAAAGCAAGTTGGAGGAAATACACACCAATAGTGCAGGCTTGTCTCTCCTTTCGTAATGATTTTTTAAAAATATTTTTACAGCAACAACTATAGAAACACAGAGCAGCATAAAACCTAAGGCACCCCAAACGCCAATGCTTGCCTTAAATATTGATTTGATAACGGGAGGATATCCGAATTGGTTAACATACCCAAAAAAATCTTTTCCATACCTGAGCAGAACCGGAGAAAAAACAAGACCGCATAAAACGAGGGTGAATAAAATATACTTGGCTACAAGCGCCTTATTTTTTCCACCCATCATAAAAAGGTATAGGCTTAACGGGAGTAAAATTGCGCCTGATGTTATTCTGCTACCCACGGCTAAAGCGATCATGAGAGCTGAAAGATTAACTTTCTTTTTCATTAGAAAATAAAAAGCTGCCAGCATAAAACATAAAGCCCAGTTATAGTCCATGGCGTTGCTGCTGTTAACATAAAACACTGGCGTAAAAGCCAACATTAAAGCACCCATGAAGGCGGGTGCTTTTAATTTTTTACAAATCAGGTAAAAAAATACAACGGCCAGCGTACTCATGATGGCTGTGCACAGGTTAAAAAGCCATGCCTCTTTTAAGGGTAAAAAACAATAAACGTATTCAAGCACCGGATGGCCAGGTATGCGGGCATACTCATAAACACCGCTTTTTGCCATCAGCAATGCGTTAAGGCCAAAACCCCATGCATCTTCTTCCACTCCAAAGCCACCATCAATAAAAGGGAGGCGGCTAATAAAAACCAAAATGATAAGGAGTGTAAACTTTAACTCTACCTTCATTATTTTATAATCGCCCTGCAAATAAAGCATATTATAACTACAGTAAAACAGCTCACCAAGAACCAAAGCTTAGGTTGAGGTAATGACCAATTCCCTACGTTTCACTATTTTTGCATCGCATTTAATAAATAGTTACCCGTAAAAACGCTAAAAGACATGGCTTTTGACATTGAAATGATTAAAGGGTTTTATACCCAAATGCCGGCTCGTATAAATGCTGCGCGACAAGCACTTAATCACCCGCTTACACTAACCGAAAAAATTCTTTACAGTCATCTTGCTGCAGTGTCTAAATTAGTTAAATATGAAAGAGGCAAAGCATATGTTGATTTTAATCCTGACCGTGTTGCCATGCAGGATGCAACGGCCCAAATGGCTTTGTTGCAATTTATGCAAGCAGGTCGCCCTCAAGTAGCCGTTCCGTCAACAGTGCATTGCGATCATCTTATACAGGCTAAGGATGGTGCAGCAAAAGATCTTGCATCAGCACTTGATAAAAGCAAAGAAGTATTTGACTTTTTAGCATCCGTATCCAATAAATACGGAATAGGTTTTTGGAAACCCGGTGCAGGTATTATTCACCAAGTAATTTTAGAGAACTATGCTTTCCCGGGTGGGATGATGATTGGTACGGATAGCCATACCGTAAATGCAGGTGGGTTAGGCATGGTTGCAATTGGAGTTGGCGGTGCTGATGCATGTGACGTGATGGCTGGCTTACCTTGGGAACTTAAAATGCCAAAACTGATAGGCGTTAAGCTAACAGGTAAACTAAGTGGATGGACATCGGCTAAGGATGTAATCTTAAAAGTAGCTGGCATACTTACCGTTAAAGGCGGTACCGATAAAATTGTAGAATATTTTGGCCCCGGTGCCGAAAGCATGTCATGCACGGGTAAAGGAACCATTTGTAACATGGGTGCAGAAATTGGCGCTACCACTTCTATATTCTGTTACGATCATAAAATGGCCGATTACTTAAAAGTTACTGGCCGTGCTGATGTAGCTGCTATGGCCGATGGCGTTGCCGAACATTTACGTGGCGATGAAGAAGTTTACCAAAACCCAGAAAAATATTTTGATGAGGTAATAGAGATTAACCTGTCGGAATTGGAGCCGCATATTAACGGCCCATTCACTCCTGATTTAGCTTGGCCGCTCAGCAAATTTGCAGCTGCTGTAAAGGAAAACAACTGGCCTCAAAAACTAGATGTGGGATTAATTGGTTCATGCACTAACTCCTCTTACGAAGATATTTCACGTGCAGCATCTGTAGCCAAACAAGCTGCCGACAATGGCATTAAAGCCAAAAGTGAATACACCATTACCCCTGGAAGCGAGCAAGTGCGATTCACTGTTCAACGTGATGGCTACCTTTCCACTTTTGAAAAAATGGGCGGTGTGGTTTTAGCAAATGCTTGTGGACCATGTATTGGCCAATGGGCACGCCATGGTGCTGAAAAGCAAGAAAAAAATTCTATCATCACCTCGTTCAACAGGAACTTTAGCAAACGCGCTGATGGAAATCCAAATACACACTCCTTTGTTGCTTCACCTGAAATTGTAACGGCACTTGCTATTGCAGGCGATTTAACTTTTAACCCGACTACGGATTTTTTAATCAATGAAAAAGGAGAAAAAGTAAAGCTGAATGAACCTCAGGGTATTGAATTACCGCCTAAAGGTTTTGCCGTTGAAGATGCAGGCTACCAGGCACCAG